>JALSSR010000175.1 GCA_026984135.1 Bacteroidales bacterium | reverse complement strand
CCTCGGGGCAGTGGAACAGGGCAAAATGTACGGATTTGAAGTTGATGCTCCCATTGAACCGGAACGGTTCATAGAAGATGAAGAGGTTATAAAGTTCGGCAATTCGGAGCTAAAAGCGCTTTATACGCCAGGGCACGTTGACGGAAGTCTTTGTTTTGTCAACTATCCTCAAAAATTTGTGATAACAGGAGATGTGCTTTTTAAAGACAGCATCGGCAGAACGGATTTTCCTTCGGGTGATTTTGACTTGCTGATGAAGAGTATCCACACAAGACTCTTCACTCTTCCCGACGACTTTACCGTCTATTCAGGCCACGGCCCAGAAACAAGCATAGGATATGAAAAACTGAACAACCCTTTTATTCGTTTTTAATGTTTATTGTAGTTAAAGGTATTTCTGTTGTCGTGGGTAAAACAAGGCCACTGACTTTGTGAAAGACC
The DNA here is from genome assembly GCA_026984135.1 of Bacteroidales bacterium. Taxonomy (GTDB): domain Bacteria; phylum Bacteroidota; class Bacteroidia; order Bacteroidales; family JAADJA01; genus JAADJA01. The sequence goes on along the minus strand of JALSSR010000175.1, from coordinate 10,118 downwards.
TGCATCAGTTTGTATTGCAAAAACTTTTTTACTGTTTGCCGTATATACGACTTTTTCATTTGAAAGGGTTGTGGGATGACCAAGATAGGTGTCCGTTTTGTTTTCCCAAACAATGTTGCCAGAATTATCGGTAACGGTCAAATAGGGATTATTGTCACTCATTATTCCGTATAACTGTCCTTTGCTGTCAATAATCGAATAGTGGGGAATTGCCATGGGGTCACCGACCATATTGCCTGTTGCAATATCATAACGATACATACCTGCCCACTGATCAAAAAGATAGAGATAGCCTTCAGTCCCGATGATTTTGGATTGCTCACTTGCGGCAGCGGCAACTTTCCATATAAAAGTTTGATTATCAGGGTTTATACGCACAAGAGTATCGGAACTTATTTGAGTTATGATATCACCGTTTTCAGCTATGGTGATATTTATACCTGCACTAACCAAATTATAAACAGGTAAAGTCCAAAGGATTTCGCCCGAATCGGGATCGGATGCCGACAAAAAAGTATGTGTGTCATCATGTGCAAAATCATAGATTACCCCATCGTAACCTATTGAAATAGGAGTGTTTTCCGCCCCTATAAACCGGTACCATTTCATTGTTCCCGAAGGGCTAATGCAGTACCGTGCTCTATAATAACTGCCGCTACCCGTAGTTTTAACTATAAGATCGCCGTTATTTGCCAAAGCCATCGGCCCCAATTCACCGTAAGTGTATAAGTCCTGCCCGTTAACATTTATGGTTTCCGGCACTTCCCATATCCAGTTAAAACTTCCGTCTCCGGGCGATATGGAATAAAGTTTTGTGTATGACTCAACGTAGATTGTTCCGTCATCGCCAATAACTATATTGCTGTTAACTTTCCACTGATGTAAAGGTTCGGTTTTCCATTTCAGACTTCCGTTTGTTTTGTCAACGGCATAGATACGAACAGCTTCCCAGTTCGACATTCCACCACCTGCACTATAATAGATGGTACCGTCGGTACCGATTGCAAGAGGAGCATCGGTTATCCATAACTCGTTTTCTCCGAAAGAAAGATTATGAACCCATAGTGTGTCACCTAAAGTTGTTGTTTGTGTCGAATCATTATTGTCGTCATTGAGTGCATCATCAATTTTATCACAAGAATTAAACGACAAAACCGTTGCAAGCAGAATAACTGCAAGGACGGTGTGATAAAAGAAATTTTTCATAACAGGAATTTTTAAAACATTTCGGGCAAAAAATATTTTTGTCTTAAAACGTTTAAACCGAAATATTCAAATATAGTTACGAAAAAACAAACATTTTCGGTATGGAATTTGCTTATTTTCAGGAAATTTCACAAATCTAAAATTTAAATATCATGAAAAAAGTATTACCCGTTTTACTAAGCCTGCTCATTGCAAATGTGATGGTTACAGGGCAAAACACATCCGTCGGAGTTTTCGGGGGAATGAATATCTCAAATGTTAACGGAATTTATAATTCCGACGGTTATTATACCAATACAACCACTCTTATAACCAAACAATTCGGAGTGGTTTTGTCATATCCCATATCCGAAAGACTTTCGCTTTTCAGTGATGCGGGATATTATGAAAAAGGATTCAAATATTCAACGGATAATGATATGGTCGGAGGAGCAACGGTTAGCGGGCAGACCAAGATCAAATCCGTTGATGTGCCGTTAACCCTGAAAATCGGGATGTTCAAAAATCAACTTTTTTATATTAGAACAGGAGTTTATCTTTCATTTTTACTGTCGGCAAAAAATAATGATACCATCGTTTATCCCGACCCTGATTTCGGCATTTCAATAACCGAAAATGATATTACCGATAAAATGAACAAAACGGTTTTCGGTTTTACTGCAGGAGCAGGTTTTAATATTCCCGTTGGAAAAAGTCTGGGAATCTTGTTTGATGTTGCATACCGTTTAGACCTGTCGGATGCCTTTCATAATTCACAAACATCCGTTTGGCCGAACAAAAATTCAGATACCTACTACGTTAATACAAACGAAGTCGGGAATCGCAATCTTACTATTTCGGCCGGGTTGAGTTATCGGTTTTCTTCAAAAAAATAGCATAAAAATACAGCTGTTTTTACTTGATTTCATTAAATTTTGTTTTATCTTTGCTTATTTAAAATAAGTTGGGTGTAATGCAAAAAAACATATTTGACAACAAAGAGAAAAAGTCGTAACTTTGAAAAATGGAAAGAATATATATAGACACATCTGTATTTGGCGGATTTTTTGACATAGAATTTAAAAAATGGATAAAAATTCTATTTGAAAAAATATATCAAAAAGAATATAAAGTCCTATATTCACAATTGACCGACAGAGAATTGTCTACTGCTCCAAAAAGAGTTAAGGATTTAGTATTAACAATTCCTGAAGATCAAATAGAGGTTGTTGAAATAACTGAAGAAGTTAAAGAACTTGCAAATAAATATATTTCTGAAAATGTTGTTGGAAAAACGAGTATTGCTTTGTATTCATATTGCTTTAGCAACAATATATGATGCAGATATACTTGTAAGTTGGAATTTTAAACATATCGTAAATATTAGTAAAATTAGGGGATACAACTCTATTAATTACAGACTTGGACATAAAATACTTGAAATACGAATTCCTAGAGAAATTTTAGACAATGAAGAATAAAATTGAAAAAAGAATGGTTGACAAATTACGGGAAATCCGTGATAAGATTAGTAATGACATTAAAGATTTGTCATTTGAACAGTTAATGGAATATTTGGATAACAAGAAAGCACTACACCCGACAATGTATAAAAAACATAGGGCAGAAAGTGTTTAAATTATGCCTTTTATTTAAATAAAACAGTATAGTATGTTGAAAAATATTCGATTATACTAACCTACGTTTCTTATACTTTCCGCCATAGCGAAAAGATATTGCGTTTAAACTCATTTGAAATGAAAAAATTGATTATTATTTTTTTACTTTTTATCATTTGCACGATTTTCCCGGCTAAAGAATCTTTCTCTCAAAAATCAGTGTATGTTATTGCAGATATCAATGCCTCGGGACCAACACCCATACAGGCATATTCCATACAGGGAAACTCATTGGTTCTTCAAGCCGAATACGGTGTTCCGAACTGGGGAAACGGAGCTGTGGGACTGGCTATTGATCCCGAGTCCGCATTTTTGTTCATCACCTATGAAGACTCTAACATTATTCAATTACTTGACGGAACCTCTATGGCAGATGAAGGGACAACCAGTGCACCGGGGGCAGAGAACCTTGCCGGAATTGCTTACGACAACACGAACCACCACCTTTACACCATGGACAGAGGGACAACAGCTCTATATTCATATATATGGGATTCTTATAATAAAGTTTTAACACTGGATTATCAAAAGTTTTTAACAGGTGCCAGTGCATACGGTATTTTTCTTGATGAACAAAACGGACTGTTGTATGTGGCAAATGGAGGTTCAATAACATATTATTCCACAACGGATTGGTCGTTGTCAGGAACCTATGATGATTTGAATAACGGTGGTGCAATCAATGTTGAAAAGGATATTGAAAATAACTATTTGTATTATGGTGGAGCTTTTATATCCAATGAGTATATCACTAAATATGATTTGAATTCAGGTTATCAAACCGATGTTTATCTGGGTATCGGGGAAGGTGTAATGGGAATAACTATAGACCAGCAAACCGGAATGGTTTACATTACGACCGGTGAGGATGGTGATAGAATAGTGGTTTTTAATAAGAACCTGAGTCTTGTATCCCAGATTCAGGAGGATGGAGATCCGACTGATATTATTACGGGGGAAATTGCATATAATCCGTTGAACTTTATGGTCTCCAGAGAATTCGACTGTGTTGTGCCCGGCAAAGATGCTGAGTTCTCATTATGTTATGAGAATGCATATCCAACTAGCGCAACGGATGTGGAAATAGTTGCTAAAATACCACAGAAAACAACTTATGTATCATCCTCAGACAGCGGTGTTTACAATTCTGCTGCAAATACGGTAACCTGGAACATCGGAGAAGTTCCGGCTCAGACTCCTCAGACCTGTGTTACTCTTGTTCTTAACATCAACCAAAATATTTCCGTTCCTTCAACACTTTTGTTCAACTCTTCAATTGATGCTGCCAATATAGGGCCTATGAATGTTGGTGAGATTGTCATTACCGACACTTCAACAACCTGTCCTATCCCCTATGTTTATATTGAAGCCGATACCTCTATTTGCGAAGGAGATACGGCATCACTTTCCATATTCCTGAGCGGTATAAGTCCTTGGGATGTTATTTATTCGTATGGCACAACCACAGACACTATTTTCAATTTAACCGATAATATATACATTCTGAAAGTCAGCCCCGAAGAAACTACAACTTATAGCCTTGTCGGTGTTGTGGCAGGTAATGGTATGACAAACACAAGTAATGGGAAAGTAACGGTAACGGTAAATCCGCATCCCGATATTTCTCTCGGAAATGATACCGTTTATCTGCAAAAAGGTCAATCCGTGACATTGACTCCCGGCTCCGGTTTTCAGAACTATCTTTGGCAGGACGGCACTTCCGCTTCACAGTATAACACTTCCGATACGGGCATCTTTTGGGTCAGGGTAACAGATATGAACAATTGTAAAAATTCCGATACAACTCATATTATCTCCATTGACATGTATATTCCCAATGCTTTTACTCCTAATAATGACGGAATCAACGATAAAGTATTTGTCAGGGGTGATTTTTTCAATAGTGTTAACCTGAAAATATTCAACAGGTTGGGAGAGATGGTGTTTGAGACAACAGACCAGTCACTGGGATGGGACGGCACTTTCAATGGAAAGGAACAGGATATGGGAGTTTTTTACTACTATTTTACAGGGACTTTATTTGACGGGAGAAAAGTAGAAAGGACGGGTAACATAACACTGATAAGATAAAAACAACAGCTATGAAAATAAATATTTATAAACTGATTTTTTTATTGATGTCCGGCGCGATAATCAGCCCCGCAAATTCACAGAATATACACTTCTCACAATACAATGATTCACCGTTGATGATAAATCCGGCTTTTGCAGGCAGCTCCCGCGACTGTTATTTACGGCTCGGCATTAACTACAAAAATCAATGGAACAAAACTTTTGTTACGCAATCGGCCTTTGCAGACACGCGTATAAGACTGGGAGAGTTCAAGCATCACGACGGACTTGGACTCGGAGGAGTATTTTTTAACGATAAAGCCGGGGATGGCGAACTGAAAACAAATTACGGGATGGCTATTGTTGCAATACACAAAAGTCTTAATTCCGACAAAACTGTTTTCGGCAGCCTTGGGCTTGGCTTCGGCTTGGGAAACCTTAGCGTCAATTACTCCAAATTCTATTTTGACAGTCAATGGAACGGCTTCTCATTTGATCCGGATTTATCAAATAATGAGACTTTCAAAGCAAGCTCACTTCTTTATTACGACCTGAATGCAGGCTTTCTTATGACATTTATAAGACCCGAAAAACTAAGACTAAGGATAGGAGGTAGTTTGACAGACTTCCTGGGACAGGAATATTCCTTTATGGGACAAAAAATCGAAAGGAGCCAAAGGTATCTGTTCCATTCCGATATGATCTATATTCTGGATAAGAAATATTCAATCTCACCTTCGGTGTTGTATTCATTACAAAATACCGCTTACGAATTAATTGCAGGGAGCAACTTCAGCGTTTCATTTGAGCAGTTCAGGTTGGTGACAGGTGTTTGGATGAGAATTTTTAAAGATATTATTCCTTTGGTGGGTATCGAATATAACGGATACTCGTTAAATTTCAGCTATGATATTAATGTAACAAGCAAATACCAGGCTGCACACCTTAACGGAGGTCTTGAGTTCTCCCTTATCAAAAACTTTTGCTACTCAAAGGATCTGATCCATACCAAAGAGACGGTACCTTGCACAAAATGGTAGTAACAGCTTCTTTTTTGCAAAATCTTAATCGGAAATCTCACTTCACATCCCGAAATTAGAAAGCCACACTCCGTTTTTATCTTTATTATCAACCTGACCGTTTAAGTCGAGATCTGCCGTATTATAGCCCGTTTTACCTGCAAAGGCACTCCAGACAGTTTTATCCTGGTCGTTAATTTGCCCGTCGGAATTAGCATCACCACCAAACATCACAGCAATACCTCCAATATCTTTTTGTTCCGAATTAAATGCTTTAGTTATACCGGTCGAAAAATCATACGTATAACCGTTACTAACCTCCATAACAGGATTTGCCGATAACACCTCAATATGATTCCTGTGACGGATTACAACATAAAATGAATTAACAAAGGAATGAATAAATGACAGATTGGAAGACCCGTCCAGTCCTACAATACGACCATCATTCAATAAAAAAGAGGCCTGTTGTTCAAACAATGTAGTGGAGTCCGTTGAAGTTGCATCCTGTGCATCATGTAATTCGACCAAAACCCAGTCAACAACATTATCGGGTACAGTTGTCACCTTTTCCGTGCCGGAATAATTCCAGGGTACCGTATTGAAAGGTTGTTCCACGGGGATTACATCGGAAAGATCAGTATTCATATCATTACCGTTAAAAGGACCTTCGAGGAACGCCTTAAGTGCAAGTTCTCTTGACTGAGGATGTATTGATGATTCAACTTCCACTTTGCACATAACGGGCATATGATCCGACATATAATATAGAGACTCTATCACCGAATCGGGAACTGACGGATTCACTGGCTGGTCAATCAAAGCCAGATTAAAATGGTTACCGTCATTTCCAACCGCAATGCAACTGTTCGGGATATATGAGACTTCATTACTTCCCGACAAAACATCATCGGAAAAGAAAATAAAATCGAATCTGTCGTCAATCCCGCCGGAAGCACCTCCACCGAATTGTGATGTTCTGGTACTTTGGGTATGAATTGCAGAAAACGACTGGTTATTATGCCAGTAACCGGCTGAAAGAGGGTCGTTTAACGTATAGTTGCCAAAATTCAATATGGCATCATAAGCAGGCTCTGCGCTTTTGTAGAGGTTTAAGTCACCACCAAAAAAGATATTCCTTGCATCGGGTTTTGTATTGAGATGATTTTTGAATTCCATAACTTCGGCAAGTCTTTTATTCTCATTTGTGGAACCGCTGCTTGCTTTCAGGTGGGCAGAATAAAAATAGAAAAATATAGTATCATTTGTTGATTCAAGATCCCAGCTTTTGTAATAGAGCACATACTCATTTATCTGTCTTAATGCCGTATTTATAGTATCCTGCGAATAAAGCACAAGTTTTTCACTATTGAAAAACAACATATTGTCAGTATCGTAGCCATCGGTAAAAACAGCCTTTTGATACTTATCCTCTCCGTAAACATTAAGACCGTCCTGCAACAGTGTTAGAGCCCCCGCGTCGGAGATCAGTTCCGAAATTAAAATAACATCCGCTCCTATATATTGGTTTGTCGTCCTGAAATATGAAACTCGTCCGGGAGTACTTCCCGGATAGTTAAGAACGTTATAATACATAACTTTCAACGTATCCTGCGCAAAAATCCGCCCGCTCGTCGTCAAAAATATTAATAAATAAGAACCAACTGTCAGGAGAAATAACCTGAGAATTTTCATACCTGATATTTGCTGCAAAGAAACAAATAATTTTAATATATTCGCCGGACAGTTATAAATAATTATTATTCAGGTATTTGACTTGCTTTACCGATATTTGGCACTACCATTTCATTTTTATCCCTGTTATCACTTTCGGTATTAATATCAAGATCGGAAGTTATATACCCTTTCAATCCGGCCAATACTTTCCAATCGTTTATATCATTTTCATCAATTGTTCCGTCAGAATTGGCATCAGCAGCATATAACCCGAAAATGGCAGATCCGAGTTGTTTCTGTGCATCACTTTCAAAAGCTCTGTCATTGGAAGTTGTAAAATCATAAAAGAAAATATCACCGGTATTGTCAAGCGGATAAGCAGAAATAACGGGAATATGGTTTCTGTGTCTTATGATCAGGAACAGGGAGTTTTCGAACGTAGCATTAAACGACAGATTTGTATAACCGTCCATCCCGACAACACTACCATCCTTTAACAAAAAACCCGCTTTACGCGCAATTTGCTTCTGACCCGTTGCACTATCAACCTGAGCAGCATCCCTCAGCTCTACCAAAATCCAGTCAACAATATCGGGATTAGGCATTGCCGTTACGGTTTCGGAACCTTCATAATTCCATGGAGATGATGAATAGGGTTGAGAGAGAGGAATCAGGTTATTGGAATTTAAAATAGTTGTCATTTCACCGTTCCTGTAAAATCCTTCGAGAAAAACTCTGATATCAAGTGAGAATGAGGATATGTTATTTACCGGAATATAATAATCATTTCCGTTATTGTTATCCCAGGAATTGTCATTGTAATGAATCACAAAATTGATACCGTCAATCTGTTGCAACGGATTATTAAAAGGTTTCAGGACAATGGAGAGTGTGTTGTTCACATCCGGGCCCGAAAAAGGAGACTCAACGGCAGGGCCGCTACCATTGAACAATACCGAACCATTCGGCCAATATGTGTTGACCGGTGTTATCCAGGATGAACCGTTTTCCGAAACACCCCAATGTAGCTTGGCTCCTGTTGTAGCCTGCCCCACGAGAATTGTTATTGAGTCGTATTGATTGGGATTTTGAGGCTCCCAAACAACTCCGTCAATACCCTGGGAGCCGATTGAAACGTGGTAATCGCCTCCATTATTATTGTCCCAGGTACCATCGTCAAAATGAATAACAAAAGCCAGTGAGAAAACATCTTGCGCAGGATTATTGAAAGGCCCTAATTTTAAAATCACTTCATTATTGCCGTTAGGAGAAGGAAGCGGTGTTTCAACAGCGGGACCGGTACCGTTGAAGAGAACAGTTCCCGACGGCCAGTAAACCATATCCGGAGTTTGCCAGTTACTTCCCTGATAGTTTACACCCCAGTGTAACTTACCCGTTGCCGGTGGATTCGAGATAATAATTGACAGAGTATCATCCGAACCGGGGTTTTCCGGTTGCCACGTTACTCCGTATGTTCCCCCGCCGCCTCCGGGGTTGTAGCTTCCCACATAAACATGCTGTATTGGTGTTTTGAAAATATTCCCCGAACTGTCAACAGCTTCAATAAAATAGTCAATAAGGGTGTCAGAGAGTCCGGTAATCTCGGCATAATATTCATTTGCAATATAATCCGGAAGGATAAAGAAGTTTATATCCGGATTACCGGTAACATTTCCTTTCGGAAATATCCTCTCCGTCATTGGTATTGACATCCACGGCTGGACTCCCGGTCCGCCTGCGTATGTTTCATTATCATTATCGCTCAAAGGATTAACTCCGTCATTATCAAGCCTGTATTTAAGCGACATTGATAGGATTCCGGATACATCATAAGCAAATGTCCATATCGTAAAATCCGAATTGTTTTGATGCTGCTGATAGCCATATGTTGGTCCGAAACCGATTCCTCCCGGATTGTAAGGATATCTCTGAGGAATAAAAACAGAGGGTGAGGTATTGTCAACACCCTGATTCGAATTTATTACCTGATCGGCAAATCCTGTAGCTATGTTGCAGGCAAGCGATTGTTTCACTTCCATATCAAGGGAAGAACCGTAATACATATATCCGCTGGTATATCCGGGCAGCAGATAGTGCCAGGCTCTTTCCGCGAGGCCGGAAGCTAAGTTCGGGTTTACAATATCCTGAATATCCGCACCACCTTCCAGGTCTTCTGCTGTTTCAACCCTGTTTTCGGCTGCCACAAGCACAGCCCAATTGCGGGCATCCTCAGTCCAACCGTTCGGGTCAAATTCATAATTTTGTGTGTACATAGGCCAAAGCCAGTTTATGAACTGCGGATGGCCCCAATCGTTGGCAGCATTAAACCATGAACCATCTTCCACATGGACAATATCACCCGATGGAACAGGATTGTCGTCAAGAAACTGCTGAACCGTACTTGGAATATAGCCCTTTGAAGCAACTTCATTGGCAAAGCCGGGAACAGAGTTTGTATAATAATCATAACCGCCGCCCCAGGCAT
>JALSSR010000174.1 GCA_026984135.1 Bacteroidales bacterium | reverse complement strand
ACGCCTGATATTTAATCATATGCAATGATTGCAAATAGATAATTATATGTTTCATCATCCTGACCATCGGGCTACGGTTTACATTGCAAATATAATAAATTTCCGTGAAAAGCAAGTTTTTTTCGGGAAAATAATATCTTTGTAAAAAAATATTTATGAAGACAATAGATATAATTGAACGGATAAAAACATTAAAAACCGGTTTATATGGAAAAGATTTCCTTTTAACCTGGGAAAAGAGTGAGGATGACCTGAAAATGATACTTGATGTTGCCCAAACTTTGAAGCAGCTTCGCGAAAGTGGCATATCTCCGAAACTTTTTGATTCGGGACTTGCCATATCCAATTTCAGAGATAAATCAACGAGGACACGCTTTTCGTTTGCTTCGGCAGCCAATTTACTGGGGCTGGAAGTGGCCGACCTTGATGAGGAAAAGTCGCAAATTGCCCACGGTGAGACAGTCAGAGAGACAGCAAACATGATATCTTTCCTTACTGATTTTATCGGTATCAGGGATGATATTTTCTTGGGTGAAGGAAATAAATATATGCGTGAAGTGGGAGAGGCTTTGGATGAAGGTCATGCAAAGGGTGTTTTGCCGCATCGTCCCGGAATTGTTAATCTGCAATGCGATAAGGATCATCCTACTCAGTCGCTTGCGGACCTTTTGCATCTGAGAAACACTTACGGCTCCGTGGAGGCTCTACAGGGGAAGAAAATAGTTATGAGCTGGGCCTATTCGCCGAGTTACGGAAAGCCGTTATCGGTGCCGCAGGGAATTATTGCTCTGATGACCAGATTCGGGATGGATGTTACTTTGGCTTATCCCGAAGGGTATGACCTTATCCCGGAAATTACGGATATTGCAGACCGGAATGCCAAAAAATCCGGCGGAAATTTCACTATTACAAATGATATGAAAGAAGCTTTTGTAGATGCGGATATTGTCTATCCCAAAAGCTGGGCACCCTTCCACATTATGGAGCAGAGAACGCAATTGTTGAAGGCAGGCGATAAGGCGGGATTGCAGGAGCTTGAAAACAAGGCACTTGCGGAAAATGCAAAACATAAAGACTGGGAATGTGATGTCGAAAAGATGAAACTGACTAAAGAGGGAGATGCTCTTTATATGCACTGCCTTCCAGCTGATATTTCCGGCGTGTCGTGTAAAGAAGGGGAGGTGGAAGCCGCAGTATTTGAAAAATACAGGATCAGAACTTATCTTGAAGCCGGATACAAGCCGTATGTTATTGCTGCTATGATGCTTACTAACAGGTTTGAAAAGCCTGACCGGATTCTGGCGGAACTTTTTACCAAAGGAAAGAAGAGAGTTGGATAGATGAGTCAGGGCTGATAGGAATTTTTGTTCCCGTCCTGAAATTACACATAAAAATAGTTAATACAGCTTTTCTCTCTTCAATAAATAGGGGAGAAGTACCTGCTTGAAACCCAGATTGATATCGGCTTCCACAAAGTCAATTCCGTATTGTCCGCATTTCATTTTCAGTTCTTCCTTGTATGATTTAGAAACTTTACGGTAGGAATCTCTTATTTCGTTGGGCGTTAGTTTCAACTCCTGTCCCGTTTCCATATCAATAAACTTATATGGTCTGTTATCATATTCAAAATCAATCTCTTTGGATTTGTCAACAACATGGAAAAGGATAACTTCGTGTTTATTGTGTTTAAGATGTTGAAGAGCGGAAAAGAGTTCGTCGGGAGTGGCCGAAGTATCAAGCATATCGCTGAAGATGATTATTAGTGAGCGTTTATGAATATTCTCGGCAATTTCGTGCAGGGCTCCGGTGGCGGAAGTTGTTTTATTGGTTGTTGCCGGAATCGGGATGAGCAGCTTTTCCATTTCGGAATAAAGAAACTTCTGATGGGTAGAACTTGACCGAGCAGCAGTATGTTTTTCGATTTTGTCGTCGAAAAGGGTCAGCCCGAAAGCATCACGTTGTTTTTTCAGGAGATAGATAAGAGCGGCAGCCGAATAAACGGAAAAGGTTATTTTGTTCGGGTTATCAACGGATAATTTATCCCTTACCGGAAAGTACATCGAAGAAGATATGTCAAGAACGATACGGCAACGGAGGTTTGTTTCCTCCTCATAGCGTTTTACAAAAAGTTTATCGGTACGTCCGAAAAGTTTCCAATCAATATGTTTTATGGATTCGCCCGTATTGTAAAGCCTGTGTTCGGCAAACTCTACCGAAAAGCCGTGAAAAGGACTTTTGTGCAATCCCACGATGAAACCTTCGACAACCTGACGGGC
>JALSSR010000173.1 GCA_026984135.1 Bacteroidales bacterium | reverse complement strand
TACGCCTCCGCTCCATTCCCCCTCCCTTTAAAAAAAAGAAAGAAACAAAAAAATAATTAAATAAATGAGTAATAAAATTCAACTAAGAAATAGGAAATAATGGTCTATACAAATGAGGGTATTATACTCATTCCTCAAAACAGACTTAGTTGCTGATGCATTTCGGGCTTTTTTTCTTTTTCTTGTGCATAAAAAAGTTCAATCATCCCGAATTGTTTATCGGTTATTTGCATAATACCCACATGTCCTTCGAGAGGCAAGAACGATTTGACCCGCTTTATATGTACCTGAGCATTTTCACGGCTCGGACAATGACGCATATATATGGAAAACTGAAACATATTGAATCCGTCTTTCAGTAGCCGTTTTCTGAAAAGCGCCGCCTGTTTCCGCTCTTTTTGCGTATTGGTCGGCAAGTCGAAAAATACCATCACCCACATAACTCTATATTGATTTAATCGCGAAAGATCCATAGTCACTCATTATAATCCGGGATAAAGGATTTTTCGGCTGTTTCCCGAGATACATTGATAAAGACTTGCCGTTGTTCGCTGCATTGCGTTCATCAGCGGGCTTTTTTCACCGTCAATAACAACATCAACGGCAGGAATTTTTAACAGCTCGGCTTTTATTTCGGTAGTCAATTCCAAAACCGGCTGATTATTTTCATCAAACCGAATGTCAACAGCGTTAAGAATATCAAATACCGTTTCGTCAACATAGGGCCTATAAGGCTCCATAATATCATCGGCAAGTGCATAGGAATTATACTTGTTATGATGATGAATGCCAAGGGTAGGCAATAAACCTGAAGCCACAAGAGAGCGGGCCGTAACAGACCTTAGTATTGCATAACCGTAGTTCAGCAGATTGTTTGGTGGAGCATCCGATCTTCCTCGTGTAAATCCGGAAATAAACTCATCATAAATATTTGCCCAGTAAAAAGCTGCGGCTCTCGCTTCATAATTGTCGGGATCACCGGAACGGACCGAATCAGCCCAATAATCCATATTTTGCAAACCTTTGTTTAGTCCAGCACTCTCATCAAAACCATCTTTTAGCCTTGTAAGCATTGCAGCCTGATTCTTAATCTTTGCTTTTACGGTTTGTTGCCAAAGCTGTTTTTTGAGAGGCAAGCTGATGTTTATCTGATGATTAAAGCGCTCTTGCTGCAATGTATTACCATCAAGGTTAAGCATTAATCCCTGCGGCATCTTTTTTTTATTACAAGTTATTAGAGCTACGTTATTTTCAAGCAAGTTTGAAATAAGATTAAGGGATATGGTCATCCTGTAGGCTTCCATAACAATCACTCCTATATCTTCAATGGGAACGGTAACGGGTTGCTTTTCTTTATCTGCAAAGTCTATAACCAACTGTTGGTCTTTAGTACTCAGATATGCGTCGTTTCCAAAAAAAAGTGTACGTTTTATCATAACTGTTCCTGTTTGCCGGTTTCGGGGAAAATTATATATTTATATGCCGTTTCTTTATTTATAAGCGTGCCGTTTCTCAGTCCTGCATAATCGGCTGCGGAAGAAAATTCCCAATCTTCAGGTTTTTTGACAAGTCCCGCCTTAACCGGATTGTTGTGAATGTATTCGAAACAAATTTGCGGATATTGTCGCTCGGGATCAACGGGTGTGAAACGGGTAATGCCGTCAACCGTATAAAAAGATGGTTTTTGTTTTTCGAGGCAATTTACACATTCGGCTTTGGTTTTTTCCCTAATCAATTTTCCGGTAAATTTTTGCTGTTTGTTAACTGCTTGCGAATAGGAACGCAGCATTATGCCGATGGAGTGGTTGAAGGAGCGCATTTTTTCGGCCTGCTTAGCATCGGTGTTGTTTGAAACAACGCCGATGCTTCGACCACCGATGCTTCCGATGCTAACCGGCAACTCCAACTCGTTAACCAGCACCATCAAATGAAAATGATTCGGCATCAGGCACCAGGCAAGTATATCGGCAAAAGGCTTTACGTAGATTCTTATTTTTTTAACAAAAAACAAATAATTACCGCGATTGAAGAAAATCTTTCTCCGGTTATTCCCTTGATTGTAAATGTGGTATATGTAACCTTTTTGAAATTGCATTTGTTATTTTTCAAATCCTGTAATTTGTCCTATACGGTTTACTTTTAGTTTCCAGCAAATATCTTTGATTTGTTTACCTTCAAAACTCGCAGTTTTTGTATCATAAGAACCTTTTAATTTGTCTTTCTTTTCATCAAATGATAAATCAACTTCTTTGGGTGCTATATTTGTGGCTAAATGAACAGGTGTAAAATATATTGTTGAACTAAAATCATTTACAACAAAAATTCTTTTTACTTGCTCTTTTGATAAATTTTTAAAATCAACAGAGCTCGGATTTTCCTTTTCATTATCAGAAGGCACGTACACCAAGTCATTAGGGGAAAGTGTAAATAAAAATTCACCTTTTTCGAATCTAATAGGGATGTGAGTTCTGTTATTGCTTTTTACACTCTCTTGTGCTTGCTGTTTTTGGTGTCCTATTACTTCATTTAATGCTACAGTTTCGTACACTCTTATGGTTTTTCCATTTTCATTTTTTGTTCTGTAAATTGCAAAAAACAGGTTTGGTGATCCTTGCACATATTTCTTATCATTATTCCACTTAACTCCTACTTTAAATCGACCTTTTCCTTTTTCATAAGTTCTAACCTTATATATGGGTTTGTGTTTTTTACCCTTATTATAAATTTTTATGTTTTTATTTAATTCTTCTATTCCTTCAGGGGTAAATGCTAAATCTGCATCATAATATGTCTCTCCTTTTTTATTGACTTTTTTAAATTTTTCTTGTTTTAAGTACCTCAATAATATTTGTTGAATACCAGTGTCTGTAATTTTTTTAATTTTATTTTCATTAAAAGATTTATTTAAATTATTATTTTGCCGTGTGGCGGTAATAAATTCATCATCTTTAAGTGTAACCCAAGGTAAATCTATTTTAGCTGAATAAGTTGCTTCATGCAAAGGCTTACGAATAGCCCAGTTTTTACCTTTTTGATCAACCTGTTGTTTTTTGTATGAGCCATCCTTTTGTTTTACATATTTCCAATATTTGTTGTTTGTGAGGTTTATTACTCTTATGTTTTGTTTAAAACTAATAATTGTTTTTTCAAGCGTATTTTTTGCATCCGTAGGAAAATTTTCCCAAGGTTTCTTGTAAATCCAATTATAATTTTTTTCATTATCTTTATATTTTTTATATTGTATTTTATTTCTTATATCAAGCCGTTGTTCTTTATTTGAATGTTTATTGTTTATAAAATTAACGTGATTACGTGTAGCACAGGCAACAATTAATGCATCCATAGCGTGGTGGCGATGGTCTATGCGTTTTACATTAAAATCATTAATCAATTCTTTCGGCACGGTGGCAATTTCTTTTCCTTCTTTATTAATATAAGTGAATTTCTTTGTTCCCGTAAGTTTATTTAATCGTAGAAAACGTGGTAAAACAATATCATTCCATATATGATTTAGTCCCCAATCTTGCTTTAAACTACTGGTAACACCGCCGGAAACAGGCAATAATCTTTTGGGCGTTGCTTCATTTTCACCATCTTCTCTAACTATGCGACCAAGTAATTTTGTAACTTCTTTACTAATGTATCGCATATCATTTTTTTGTTTGTCAATAAAATCTTTGGGAATATCTTTACTAAGTAGAATTTTTGCTTTTTTGGGATTATTACTGTAATTATCATTTACAAAGACTTCATATTTTTCTCTTGAAAAAATAGTTGTATATTCTCCGTTTTTTTTCGGAAGTTCTTCTACTTTTCTGTTTTCATTGTTTAATATAAATTCATATCCTGTTTGGTTTCCTTTATACGGATCAGGATTAATTCTTGCTTCGCAAATTACTTTATTATTAAAAGAATTGTTTGTTATTCGTGATGTTGGTAAGATATGTTCCACTTCGTATTCTTCGGTAAAAAGTTTGCTTAATGGTATTATTTCTCCTGTATAAGGCGAACGGTATTTTTGTTCTAACCATAGTTTGTATTTTTCTATTTCTTTATCAGTAGGCTCAATAGATTTTATAACATCGGCTATTTTAATATTATCTTGCTTTTCTTTTTCAAGTTCTTTTTCAGTATATCTTGAAAGAATATCGTTTTCATAAATTTTGAATTTAGCTTGTTGATAAGGCGAACTAGGGTTTACATTCTTAATTTGATATTTTTCTTCATTTTCTTTAAATTCTCTCAGAATATTCCTGATACGAGCATTAGTGTTTTTGTTTTTTGTATTTATGTTTGTTAGTCTTTCTTTTTCCTGTTTTGTATTTTTCAAATCCCGTCCAAGTTCAATGTGAATTTCATCAAAAAAGTCCGGTTTTCCGTTTCCAAATTGCTCCCAAATATCTTGCACAACTCGTAAAGCTTCGGTTACAACTTTTTCAACAATAGGATTCCTTAAAGAGTGCTGTTTAAACTCATATCGTAAATAATTTTCTATATCTTTTGGGCTACTCCATTTTTCTGTGTTTATTGCTTCGGAATGCTTGCCGTAAACAGTATAACTCGCTTGGTGGACTTGTAATCCGGTATATTTTTTATTGGGAAAGTCTATAAAACTTGAAAGCATACCTTTTGTTATTTCATCATCAATGACTTGTTCTATTTTTTCTTTATCAAAAGAAATAGACTTAAGTCTTTCGTATATTTTATCAATATTCTCCTTTGCAATTTTTGAAACATTGTCTTCTGTCTCTCCAATTCTTATCAACGGAAGCAATTTTTTTAATGCTTTTTCGGAGTATGCGGCATATTCTTTTTTAAAAGGTTTAATTTTCAATGCTTTTTCGACAAAATTTTCAGGAAATTTATATTTTTCTTTGTTTTTTTTGACAAGTTTATTTAATGCCTTTTTGAGTTCTTCGGTACCTGTAATAGAATAAAACAGATGCCATAATTCATATTCATTTTCCTCATAAAACCTTAAAAACTCATAATCTTCGCTAAACTTTGAAGAAAGAATATGTTTTGTTTCATTTAACGGATATTCATTTCCTTCAATATAGTTCCATTTATGTGTTTTTGATGTAAGTATTTTATTATTTGAGTTTTTAAATAATTTTAAAAATTGCGACTGTTTTATGTTTGCTCTATTATAAAAATTTTCAAACAGTTTTATTTTATCTTCATCTGTTTTTATATATTCAGAAGTTACATCAATATCAAATTTTAATTTCCCATCAATGATTTTCTTTTTTTCTAAAATTTTAAGATTTGAAATAAATTGCCATATTCTAAATTCTTGAAAATAAGGATTACTTTTAGCAACTGCTTTTAGCGGATTTTTATTGAATTTTGTTAAATAAACAGCACCTAAATTTAATTCTTTCAATAAATCGGCATAAGTTTCTGCTTCTTTGATTGCTTTTCTTAAATCTTCGTTATTAATTAAATCCTTGTATTGCTCAGTTAAATCATTTTTCTTTATAACTTTTCTATTGTTTTTTCCCTTTTGAGTGTCTTGTTGTATGATTTTTTCGTCTTTAACAAATCGAATGTCTTCAATGATTTTTTCTATTTTTTCTTTTTCCGACAGGTTTGGATTTTTTTTAACTTTATTAAAAAAAGTTTCAAAATCGCTTCTGTCTATAAGTATCGTTCTTGTTTCATATTTACAATTTGCAATGAGTGATTTCTTGCTTTTCAAAGGTCTGTGATAAAAAATAATATCATTTATAAACAGAAACTGAAATTTATTTTCATCTTTAATATTTTGTAAAATATTTCTCCGACTTTCATTGTGCGAATACAGTTCATCAACACATTGTTCGTATAAATCAAGATTTTGTAGTTTGAGATTTAACCGTGATTGTTTTTGTAATATTTTTTCTAACTCTTCACGATAGTATTTTCGTTCGATTGTTCTTATTAGTTTTCCTCTAATTTTTTGATTAGGCATACTCAGTAAAGTATCATAGATATATTCGCCTACTGTTTTTCTGGAGTTGTTTAAATCTTGCTCGGTTTTTAATTTCAGTAAAGTCCAGTCTGTTTCCTCGGGAGCTGATATTTTCAAACTTGTTTTGTTTTCTCCAATTTTATAAGTTAATAAAACTGTTTTTTCTTTATTTAACCAATCAATTTCTCTCTTTTTGCTTTTTTCAAAAGTCATCCCGTTCTCTAAATCAACTTGGTATTTAGTAAACCCTTTTTTGTCAACATCTAATTTTTTTATATTTGTAACTTTTGAAGTAATTAAATAAACTACCTGTTTATATTTATCAATATACTTTTCTTTCGTTTTCCTATCGGTTTTCGTTGCTGTAATATGTTTAACCAAACGTTTTTCCCCTTTGTAAGATAATTGAATATTGCTTTTTTCAATGTATTCGGTATCATCCGAAAGGGTTACTTTATATTCATTTTTATTTATTTCTTCTACAGATAATATTGATTCTTCAACAGTTTCAATTATTTTACCGTCTTTCTCTTCTATATTTTCATCACCACGTTGTTGATAATAACCTCTTTTGGTATTAAAATGCAAAATTAGCCAAGCAAGCTCATAATCCGATATTTTTTTTGTCAAAGCTTTTTTTCGCAAATAATAAATTGTCCAATCGTATGGAATTTTTGTTTCTTCTCCATTTTTCTTTTTATAGAATAAATCCGGTTGGTGTTTTTTGAAATCGGCAAGCATTTTCTCAAATGATTCTTTAAAAATAAAATCATATTCTTGTTTATTGCTGTCGTTTTTTTTCGGGAGAGGTTTGTATGGTAATTTAACTTCCACATTTTCTTTAAATTGTCCGTGTTTTTTCCAGTCTTTTTCCTTAATTCCTTCTTCTTTACCCCAAATAATACTATTTTTATAATGTTCAGGTAAAAAATCGAGAATATTTAAGACTCTGTGCAAACGTTCTCTGCGTAAATGATCTCTTTGATAAAGTCTTCTTATCCCTCTTTTTTCAGTTCTAAGTGCTGTAGCTGATTTTGTAATTCCTTTTCCAAAATCACTAATTTCATTTTGCGACATCGGAATAATCCTACTTCCTATACCAATTATTTTGCCTTCTTTTTTGTCAAAATCTTGTTCGACAATAGCCCAACCAATGCTATTTGTCCCTAAATCTAATCCGAGTATTTTTTTCATTGTTTAAAATATTGAAAGTTCATACCTTATAAATTAATTTTAGGTGTAAAATTATAATATTTTTTGGAATTGTCAAAAAATGATCTATTTTTGCATACACAAAATGAAAGCAATTCACAATAAGGATTATTCCGTTGTGAAAACATTTAAGGCGGTCCGTTCGGTTTTTCCATACGGGTCGCCTTTATTAATACTACGAGTTAGAATAAAATATCTCTTTCTTATTCAAACGCCCGGATAACTTTCGTTCCGGTTACCGTTTGCCACAATTTCAAAATCCCCCTTATCAAAAAAGTAATATAGAGTTTTTTTGACAGGATGCTGAAAACAGAAAACGGGCTGCATACTCAATGCAGCCCGCATGTCTAACTAAATAGATTATGAAAAGGTTAATTAGCAATTTTGACAATCTTTTGGATGCTTATGCTGGTTCCTGTCTGTAATGAACAGATGTAAACACCGGTTGGCAGATCATCAAGAGCCAGGTTGATTTTGTGGTCTCCGGAATTTTTATAATTTTGAGAAATGGTTTTTACTTCTACACCATTTGTGTTGTAGATAGTTACTGAGACCTGTCCACTTGTTGAGAGAGTGAAGCCGAGAGTAATGTCCCTGCTAAACGGATTTGGAAATATGGTATATTTTTGATCTTCTTTTGTTGTAATATCTTCCTGTCCGATTTCGGCATCTTTCAGGAATCCGTACCAGCCAAGCGAATCGAGGATAGCAACCGGATTGGCGAGATGTAAGTCGTGGCAGGTAAAATCGCCTGACAACTCAAAGTATCTCTTGTATGTTTGATCACCGGTCAGGAATATGTACAGTGAATCCTCATCAAATTCATCCATTAACATATCTCCGGTATAACTGATTATTGTCAGTTTTGTTTTGTTATGCCTTTTGAAGATTTTTTCATCTACCGAAGGGCGGGGTTTGAAAGGATATGGAGGAGGAGGCTCATAACCGGCGATTTCAAATACAAGCGGGCCTGGTTCCATGGCACAATATCCTTCAGCCGTAACATCAGCAGGTGTTGGTGCTCCGGGGACAGTTGCCGGAGGCTGATAAGTCTCGTTTGTGAAGAATATAAACGGGAATACCTGGTCGGGAATTGCAAGCATCGTTCCCAATCCCGGGAAATAACCTGCAAACTGGGCAAGGCTTCCTCCTTGTCCGCTTGTTATGTGATACCACGGACTTGGAGCAGCAGGAGCAGGTGCAAACAAAACCGCCCTTTTGATCTTATATTCATTCCAAAGTGTTGTTCCCTGATCCAGCATCCGTTGCTGCATCAACTGAACCCAAAGGCCACCCATACTATGCCCCATAATGGTTCTCGGTTTGATCTTCATTTCTGCAAGCCTATCGAGGACATTGAATATAATGTTCAGATAGTGTTCGGAATAGAGATCCTCCATCAAAAAATCGTTACCTTCGGGGATGCCGCTACCACCTCTTCCGGGCAGATCAATTGCATAAACCTGATTGATATTATATCCCAGCACATCAGTCTCGAACAATGCTTCTGAAAACGGTTTCCATGTATTTGCGGTGTGTGACATGCCATGAATTGCAAACACGCGTCCACCATTATAATTGGGATGTATAGCGTTTTCATTGACATAAACATTTACATTGATATCAATTGTTACGCCGGATTCAACTTCCACATCCTCTAGAAGGATACTATAGTCCGACATATAAGGCGGAGCCGTATTCAGGGTTTCGACAATGGCGGCAGGGTCGGCAATATGTGTGTCATGGCAGGTTTCATCACCCATTACTTCAAAGAAATGCTTAAGTTTATGGTTTTCTGTCAGATACTCATACAAAAGTTCCTCCTCGGCCGGCATCATCATCTTATCATGTTGATCGCTTACAATAGTAAGTTTTACTCCGTTGCTCATTTTAAATATTCCTGCATTCACTGTTGGTCGTGGTTTGAAAGGATAAGGTAATCCCGGAGGGATTTGTGCCCCGCTTACTTGCAGAAGCAAAGGTGCAGGCTCAATACTGTTGTATCCGTTTGCGAGCACTTCGGCAGGAGAAGGTGCTCCCGGAACCATGTTTGGTGGAAAATAGCAGCAGGTGTTTGTAAAAAATGCAAATGGCCATACATAATACGGCAGGTTCAGGACGGTTCCGTACTCAGGAGTAAAATAATCAATATAGTCATAAAGTCCCGAGGAGCCGCCATTATTTATGTAAGCCCAATCCAGAGGGCCGGGAATACCCGGAGACAGTAACAGGGCGTTTTTTATTTTATACTTCATTTTTAGGTTTGTCCCTTCGGTGATAAGTTTATCCTGCAACATAATAACTTCAAGACCTCCCATACTATGACCAAGTATGGTTTTCGGATAGATGTTCAAGTCATCATTCAGGTAGCTTAAAGTTCCTTCTATTACGGCAAGATAATCTTCAAGATACATATCTTCAAGTAAGAAATTGTTACCAACAGGTAAGCCGCTGCCACCTCTCCCGGGCATATCAATGGCGTAAAATTCATTGATTTCCGTTCCTTGTAAACTGCCTGCAAACAGTTCTTCCGCAAAAGGTTTCAGACAGTTGGCTGTATGAGCCATACCTTCGATACCGATTATTTTTCCGTGGTTTGACCAGCTCGCAGCGTTTTCATTGACATAAACATTTACATTTATGTCTATTGTGACACCGGGTTGAAACTCAATGTCCTCAATTAGGATAGAGTAGTCCATTGATGTCTGGGCATTGACTAAGAATGCCATGCACAGCGACAGTGCTGTGATGAAAAGGGTTTTTGTTAAATTTTTCATAATACATAAGTTATTAAATGGTTAAAAAAAGCCAACCCCGGCATTCGGGGCCGGCATATATGAATTAGTGTTTTATAAATTTTGTTGTGTTTACCGATTTTTCCGTTGAAATTCTGCAGACATAGGTTCCGGAAGGTAATATGTCAAAGTTGATGGGAATACTGACTTGACCTTTCTGTTGTTTTTCAGGTTGCATACATAATACTTTCTGGCCTGTATAATTGAAAATTTCAATTTGGACTCCGGAAGTATCTTTAAGCGCAAATATTATATTTCCATAATTGCTGACAGGATTTGGAACAATAGAAAGTCCTGATAAATTTTCAGATATATTTTCTTCCATTCCTGTAAGTAAAACCAAAATGGTATTTGAAACCTCACTCAAACCGGCAGCATTATATGCCCTTATACGATAATAGTATGGAATTCCCGGTTCGGGAACAGTTACCAGGTGAAAATATGTAAGGCCAACATCCAGGCTGTCATAATCAGGAACCATATCTGTAAAATTGGCATCTGTAGCTACGTCAAGGATATATCCCAATACTTCATAATTAACTTCCCAGGCAGCGGTGAAAGATATATTTGTTATGTTTTGGGCTTCAACAGCAACCGGTGGTTCCGGAATACTGAAATACAGGGCTCCTATATCCGACACGGTACCGTCCGGATCAAATATGGATGGGTC
>JALSSR010000172.1 GCA_026984135.1 Bacteroidales bacterium | reverse complement strand
TTTATACTTCCCCAATCAATTAAAGATGCAGCTATCCTGACCTGCTTGAAGAGAAAAGCCGACAGCCCGAAGTCCATTCCCCATCCATGACCAATGGGTTGATATTTGTTGCCCTCCACAGCCGAAGGTGTTGGCCCGAATGCTATTCCCACAGCAGGATTTAATGCAGCGGCAGCAATATATTGATTGCCGTCTTCATAGCCGAATTTGAACATATTATATCCCTCGAGATACTTGAATCCCACACCTGCATAAACGGAAACATTTTCCCTATTGATCAATGCCCGTCCGTAAGATAAATTATACTCTCTGTACCACTGTAAAGAAATGTGTGTGTTTTCCACAATATCGGATAAAAGTGCCGGGATGGTTGCCCACCCGGTAGTATCTCCGTTCATATTAACAGCAAGAGAATCAAAATAATCGGAATTGTAGCCCTTGAAGATGATATCGGCAACCATATCACCGAGCTTTGAATTCCAATAAAGTTTTTCTTTTGCCGTAATTGCAAATCCTCCGATTTTTTCATCCTGAAACGATAGCCCTATACCACTGACATTTCCCTGTACTTCAAGGCGTGTGTTGCTGAACAATTGTGCAGCTTCGTCCTTCTCTTCAAGAGTAGTAAGTTGATTGTCATTATTACCCCAAAGTTCCTTAACAAGAGAGCGCTTCAGAGGTTCGGAATAAACCGTGAAACCCATTTCGGCAATTCCGAAATTGATCAGATTACTGTTATGTTTCCATCCGAGATTTGCAGGATTGAGCCCCACAGTTTGATAATCCGTCAATATGGTTGAACTGTATCCCGCTCCGGTTGCGGAAAAGGAACCTATCATATTTTGAGAAAAAGAAACATTGATCAACATTGCCTCCGCTAATAAAACCAAAAATATTTTAGCTTTCATAGATAAATGATTTTAATATTTTTACGACAGTATATGACATTTGTTTCTCAATTTTCCTGCTAAAGTATAAAAAAAAATTGTGATAAACGAGCAATATTTGCCGTGTTTTTTTATTTAATTATTTTATTAAGAACCTCTCTTGCTCCGTCTTTATGAACCATTACGGCAAGGATTTTCAGTTTTATGTAATCCTCACTTAAAAATAAATATCCTTTGTGTTTTCCGTCAAAGCCACCGGAGCTGGAGTCTTTTATTAAAAACCACCAGCCGTCCTCATTCTCTTGATATCCGACAACGTGCATACAGTGGTCGTCGGAAGTGCTGCCGTTCCTGAAACGCATTTCACGGGCATCGGCATCAATATATCCGGCAGGAATATCGAACGTGGGAATAATTCCGACTTCTTCATGTCTGTCATATCCCGGCTCACTAACATCTCCACAGAAAGCCACCGTATATCCGTTTTTGAGAGCATTTTTAAAAACCGAAATAAAATCATTTACATCCACATTAAAATAGTTTTTGCTATGCCACCAGTTGTCCGGCACTTCAAGTTCACCCCGTTCACCGTAACGGATAGCTTCCGTTGACATAAAACTGTAATAATCGTCGGGATTTATCTTCAGAATTTTAGCTGCAAACTCCTCAGGCGTTGTTTCTTTGCCTTTGTATGTAAAAGTTTCAGGCGGAGTTCCCATATAATGATTCATAATGGATTTTATGTTTTCAACAACCTCCTTCTCATTCCACAAGCTGTTTTCTTTCACGTTCTTCAGATAAGCCTTCATCTCAGTCACCATTACCTTATGATCATAGGCCTTCTGACCTTTCAATTTGCCGCTGTACACCGAGTAGGGTACGGCACCGTAAAGTTTCATGATTACCGGTGTTGCATTAACCTCCGAACCTTCTCCGAAATTCATATCTCCACGGTGCTGCACAAAGTATTTTGCCCGCTCAACATACTCATAATAAACCGTAAACATCTCCGATAATTTAACTTCCTGTCCGGTTTGTCTGTAAACTTCCGATTCCATAAATGAAGTTGAAGAAAAACACCAGCAGGTTCCCGTCCGTCCTTGCGATACGGGCGGATTATGCCATTGCCGGCTGTAGTTTTCCGGATCCGTGGGAAATGATTTTCCCGAAAAGTCAACTGAGAAGTACCTTTGAGGCTTCTTTCCTTCTTTTGAAGATTCATAATCCCGAATATCTTTCAAAACAACATTCTGATAAAATCCTTTTTCTTTTGTTTTGAAAACGGCGTTGTCCTTTTCGGGTTTTTGTGCAAATGTCTGAAATGCTGCTGCAATGGTAATTATCAATACTATCTTTTTCATTTTTTAAAAATTTAATTGAATGTAAAAGTATAAATTTTTTTCAATTTGTTCAAAATTGAACATAAAGAGTTTAAAAACGAACGGTTTTCCTATGGGTTTCTAAGTATTCAATGTTTGTAATATGCCGTGTGTTAGCAAGATATGATGTTTGGCACAATAGTGGAAAATAGTAGTAAGTGTTTTGAATGACAGATTTTAATTTCGACCAGTTGTATTATCCCCTATATAGTTTCTCTTCAATTTCATTTCCCCGGCAATCGGGCCGGGGTTTTCTTTGTTGAATCCATTATGGAAAGAGTATGAGTTTTCTTTTACTGTGAAACAATTTTCTTACTATTTTAGTCGAAAATTTGAGCAAATGAGTTTTACGGTTTACAAATCATCGGCCGGTTCGGGAAAGACCTACACTCTTGTAAGGGAATATCTTAAAATTGCAATTGCCGCTCCCGACGGTTTCAGACGGATTTTGGCGGTTACTTTTACAAATAAGGCTGCCAATGAAATGAAGGAAAGGGTGATTGTTTATCTGAGGGAAATAGCTGAATTTGAAGAAAATAGTGATAAGGCATCCGTTAAAAATATGCTTCCGCAGCTTGAAAAGGAGCTTGGGTTACCGAAGAAAGAAATTGCTGACAGGGCGGAAACGGTTTTGAAAAAGATACTTCATAACTATTCCGATTTTGCCATTAGCACAATTGACAGTTTTATGCATAAAATTATCAGGACTTTTGCCTATGATCTGCACCTGGCTCAGGATTTTGACGTTGAGATGGATACTGACGAGCTAATGTCGAAAGTGGTGGATATATTAATAAGTGAAGTTGGAAATGATGAGGCTCTTACCAAAATTCTTATCAACTTTGTTAGCAGCAGAGCAGATGATGAAAAGAACTGGCACATTGAAAGCGACCTGATGGTAATGGCAAAAGGGTTGGTGAAGGAAGATGCACAACTTTATGTTGAAAGGTTGAGAAAACTTACTCTTACCGATTTTGAAGATATTACGAAAAAGGTCAGGGGAGATATTTCGGCTTTTGAGAATAGAATTGTTACATCTGCAAAAAGTGCAGTGGAGAAAATTGATCGAGCCGGCATCCCGTCTTCCGCTTTTTATCAGGGACGCTCCGGCATAAATGTCTATTTCGGGAATTTGGCTAATAAAAGGTTCGATAAACTGCATCCCAACAGCTATGTTTTAAAAACCGTTGAGGAAGATAAATGGTATGGGGGAAAGGCTACCTTTTCCGAAAAGAGTGCCATTGATTCCGTAAAAGGCTTTTTGACGGATGTGTTTTTAAAATTGCAAAAGGAGATTGAGGAAAATTATGAACGCTATGTTTTGTTGCATGAAATTTGGAAAAATCTTTATCCCCTTGCGGTGTTAAGTGAAATTGAAAAGATTCTTGACGAATATAAACGAAACAATAAGATAATTCATATTTCGGAATTCAACAAACTGATTGCCGGCATTGTGGCAGAGCAACCCGTACCCTTTATTTATGAAAGAGTGGGGGAGAAGTACCGTAATTTTCTTATTGATGAGTTTCAGGATACATCAATACTGCAATGGCACAATATGTTGCCGCTGGTGGAAAATTCCTTGTCGAATGCAAATTTTAATATGGTTGTGGGCGACGGGAAACAGGCAATATACAGATGGCGGAGCGGTGAAGTGGAACAGTTTGCACGGTTACCCGAAATTTATAAGAGACCCGACACCGATGTTTACAGACAGCGCGAAGATGCATTGAAAAGAAATTATAATCCGCAGGTTTTAAAAGCCAACTACCGCTCAAGAGCTGAAATAGTCAAATTCAACAACGAATTTTTTGAAGTTATCGCGGAACTGATTGCAGAAAATCTAAGACCGATTTACGACAATGCTGCTCAGGAGTTCAATCCTTCGAACAAGGGCGGTTTTGTGAGTGTTGAGTTTCTGAAAAAGAGTGATGATGACGACAAAACATTGGCCGAGTTGAATATTGAACGTACTTTGGAGATAGTCGCCGAATTGATTGACGACGGATACGGGCTGGAAGATATTGCGATTTTATGCCGTAAAAACAAAGAAGCCAACCTGCTGGCAATTAATTTGATTGATGCGGGTTATAACGTGGTTTCTTCCGAATCGCTGTTGATCAAAAATTCGCCCGACGTACGTTTTTTGGTTGATATTTTACAATTTTTGAACGACGGGGATAATAATATTGCAAAAGCGGGAATATTACATTACCTTTACCTTGCGGGAAAACTCCCCGGTACTCTTCATAGCAATCTGAATGTGATAAATGTAAAAGCAGGAGACGGCGAAAAGGATCTTTTTAATCAGGAAGAATCGTTTGCCGAGGTATTGCAAAAAATAGGGTTCAATCCGAAAACTCTGAAAAAACAGACTCTATATGATTCGGTGGAAGATATCATTCGCAGGTTTGGTATCCGGTCCAGGGCTGATGTTTACGTTAGGTTTTTTCTTGATATGGTCCTGGAGTTTGAAACCAAAAACAGCTCCGGTATTCCGGGTTTTCTCGAATGGTGGGACAAGAAAAAGAATAGTATGTCGGTGGTAGTGCCCGAGGGCATTGATGCCGTTAGGGTGATGACAGTTCATAAGTCGAAAGGGCTTGAGTTTCCGGTTGTTATCTTTCCCTTTGCCAAATCGGGGGTTAAATCTGCAAAGAAAAAATTGTGGGTTGATATTTCAAAAGAGAAAATTTCAAACCTTGAGGTAGCAATTTTAAATACCGGAACATCTCTTGAAAATACAGGTTTTGCAGACCAATATCGGGAAGAGATGGATAAATCTTTTCTCGACCTTGTGAATATTGTTTATGTTGTGATGACACGACCTTCGGAACGGCTTTATGTTCTTACGGAAATGCCACCGAAAAATAAAGAAAAGACAGATTCGATACCGAAATTCTTTCACTATTTTCTTTCGGAAAAAGGTCTTTGGCAGGATGAACAGACCAAATATGAGTTTGGCGAACGAGTCCTGAAAAAAACAGATGAAGAAAAACCTGAAGAGCAATTGCCGGAACTTAATTTGTCCATATCTAATCCCTGGCACAACAGGGTGCTGTTGAGCCTGAAAGCTTCCGAACATTGGGATACGGAAGATAAGTTGCAAAGCCGGGAGTATGGAACTTTGATACATTCGGTTTTGTCTAAAATTAAAGTAGCCGGAGATATAGAGGATGTTCTCATTAGATTGGAAACGGATGGTATTATAGGTGAAAATGAGATTTCGGAAATAGGTGGCAAAATAGTTTCATTTATCGGAAAGCCTTCGGTTGCCGGCTATTTTGCGGAAGGATTGGATGTTAAAACCGAACCTGAGATTTTATTAAGCGACGGCAGGGTAATCCGTCCCGACAGACTTATCTTTGATGGTGACATGGTAACGGTTATTGATTTTAAAACCGGAAAACCTTCGGAAAAGCATAAGCGACAAGTTGAAAATTATAAGGAGAAGATGAGGGAGCTTGGCTTTGAAAAAGTCTTTGGTGTCCTGTTGTATCTTAATGAAAATGAACCTGTGTTGGAGGTGGAATGATGTTAGATTGCATTTGTTGCAAATTTTGACGGAACCAGATAGTTGACGGATTCAGCGCTTGCCATATTAAAGATGACAATAAAACACGAAAAATAATTGACATTATTTTATTTTTCTTATTGTCAAATCTCTGGCGGAATGATGAATTGCCAGTATGTCTATTTTGTTATCCGTTACTATTTTATATATTATTCTGTAATTTCCTTCTATTAATTCTCTAATTTCATTTTGGTTAATCTCAGGTACAATCCTGCCGGATCGAATTTGAGTTTTTAATATATTTGTTCGTTCTTTAAGTCTGATAACTTGAAGTTTTGCATAACGCTTTGAATCCTTTGATATGTATTCAGCGATTGCCCTTAAGTCGTTTTTTGCTTGAAAGGTCCAACTTATTTGAACCATTTTTCAATTTCTTTTTCAATTTCCATTTCCGATACTACATCTCCGTTTTCCGATTGCTTGTTACCCCTTTCAATCTTTTCTATTAAGATTAATCTTTCAACTAATTCATCAATTGTAAATTCTTCTGGAAATTTTTCAATTTGCTCTTTAAGTCTGATTTTTGTCAACATAATTTTCGCTATTTCAATATGCAAAGTAATAAAGTATTTTATTAATCTATTTCTAACAAAGTTGCAAATATAGTGAAAAAAATGAAATTATAAATTCCGGTTAACGGATATTATTTGAGAGGCTAAATACTAAGGTTCTGTTTATCCTTTTTACTGATGTCATATGTATTTTTTTATGGGTATTACCACTCCTTTTTGTAAACCTGATTTTGCCGTTTTCACTTCATCAGGTTAGTGCCGGTATCAACAACTCTATGGTACGTCCAACTTTTCAAAAACCGAATTTTTACTTTTATATTCGGGTACTATCTCTTTCATTTTTTTTACAATGGCAAAGTTATCCTGTCTGCCGAATAGGTTTATCAGTTCGTCAATTTTTCGTGAGACAGTATTGAAGTCATATAGTCTTACTTTCCCAATCATTATTTGAGGGTGATGTGTAGGCAGTGTATTTTCCTGATCGTTAAGCAGTTCCTCGTACAGCTTTTCGCCCGGACGTAATCCCGTAAATTTTATCGGGATATCCTTTTCCGGTTCCAATCCCGACAGTTTTATCATTCTTTTTGCAAGGTCAATTATTTTAACGGGCTTACCCATATCAAACAGGAAAATCTCTCCGCCGTTGCCCATAGCGCCTGCTTCAAGCACAAGTTGGGAAGCTTCGGGAATGGTCATAAAATAGCGTATGACTTCGGGATGAGTCACCGTGACAGGGCCTCCTTTCTCAATCTGTTTTCTGAAAAGCATAACAGCCGAGCCGTTGGAACCCAGCACATTGCCGAATCTTGTTGTGATGAACCGGGTTTCCGAACTTTCGTTCAAAGACTGGATATATATTTCGGCAATTCTTTTTGAGGCTCCCATAACATTGGTCGGATTCACGGCTTTGTCGGTTGATATCATTATAAACTTCTTTACTCCGTATTTGACGGCAAGGTCGGCAACTGTTTTCGTGCCTTTTATGTTGGTGTAGAGAGCTTCCGACGGATTGTTTTCCATCATAGGAACATGTTTGTAAGCGGCTGCGTGATATACTATTTCCGGTTTGAATATGCCGAAAGCGCGCTCCAGCCTTATTTCATTACAGATATCGGTAACGGCAATCTCGAAATTTTCTCCGGGATATTTTTCGGTCATCTCAATCTCAAGGTCGAACAGGGCACTCTCCGCCTGATCGAGCAATACCAGTTTCTTGGGAGAGTATTTTAATATCTGCCGCACAAGTTCACTTCCAATGGAGCCGGCAGCACCCGTTATC
This sequence comes from Bacteroidales bacterium, assembly GCA_026984135.1. Classification (GTDB taxonomy): domain Bacteria; phylum Bacteroidota; class Bacteroidia; order Bacteroidales; family JAADJA01; genus JAADJA01. Next base: position 38,366 of record JALSSR010000172.1, on the reverse strand, counting down.
AGTATCGTTTTGCCGTTCAATTCCCTGTTGATCTTTTCTTCATCCAAACGGATAACATCCCTTTCGAGAAGGTCTTCGATTTTTATTTTTTTTATCTGCTTAAAACTCAACTCTCCATTAATCCAACTTGTAACGGGCGGTACGGAAAGTACTTTTGTGTCATATTTCAAACAAATGTCAACAATAGATTGTTTTTTGCCCGAATCCAGTTTTTGAACGGCAATGATGACACTCTCAACAGGATTGGCGGCAAGTGTTTGATCCAGTTTGTCAAACCTGATTATGGGAACTCCTTCAAGTTTCTTTCCCCATTTGTTTTTGTCGTCATCAACAAAAGCAATAACTTTGTATTTGATTCCCAAATCCCTGTCAAGGGCGCGTTTTGTGATAACTCCTGCCTCTCCCGCACCGAAAATTACAACATTTATACTTTTTCCCGAAGGATTTATCATCTGTAAATAACTGATTTTGACCAATATTCTAAAGGTTACCATTCCGAACAAAACGGCAAGAAATTCAATGATAATGATTGAAAAAGGAACCACATATTTGGCATTAATAAAATAGTAGCTAATTATATTGGATATCATGAAGATCAGACTTCCGGTAAGCACCACCACAAAAATTCTCACCGCATCTTCTGTACTGGTATATCTGATTATTCCGGCGTATGTTTTGGATATCAGGAAACTTAAAGCCCTGATTGAAAGTATGAATGAGAATACCAAAGGCCACCGGCTGATTTCGGATTCGGGAACATGAAAATTGAACCGAAGCAGATATGCAAGGATTACCGAGAAAGCCACAACCGACATATCAATCACAAAGATCAGCCATCGCGGGATATTTTGTTTTGAAAATATCATAAAAATTCAATTTCTGCAAAATTACGATTATTTTAATACTTTTGCGGCGTCTATATTTTTAAAACAGATATTATGAAATATACCGCATTTACAAAGTATCATGAAGAGCTTGGAGCCAGGATGGTTGAGTTTGCAGGCTTTTATATGCCAATCCAATATGAGGGCGTTGTTGCCGAGCATAAAACGGTTCGTAACGGAGTTGGTGTTTTTGATGTGTCACATATGGGTGAAGTTTGGGTCAAGGGGCCGAAAGCCCTTGATTTTGTGCAGTGGGTAACCTCAAATGATGCTTCTAAATTAACCGACGGAAAAGTGCAATACTCTTGTCTGCCCAACGGAAAAGGCGGAATCGTTGACGATCTGCTTGTTTACAGATTCGATGATGAGACCTATCTGCTCGTTATTAATGCCGCCAATATTGAGAAGGATTGGAACTGGTTTGTTAAGCAGGGTGAAAAATTCGGATTGACTCCCGGAAAAGAGCTTTATAATGCTTCGGATGAGATATCTCAGCTTGCCGTTCAGGGACCGCTTGCTTTGAAAGCTATGCAAAAGCTTACGGATGAGCCTGTTGAAGATATGACCTATTATACATTTAAAAAATTAACCTTTGCAGGTGTTGAAGGAGTTATCTTTTCCACAACAGGATATACCGGTTCGGGTGGTTGTGAGATATATATGTCGAATGATGATGCTCCCAAGATATGGAAAGCTGTCTTTGAGGCAGGTAATGAGTTCGGAATAAAACCCATTGGTCTTGGTGCAAGGGATACTTTGCGCCTCGAAAGTGGTTTTTGCCTTTACGGAAATGATATTGACGACACAACATCTCCCATTGAAGCGGGTCTTGGCTGGATAACAAAGTTTACCGAAGATAAGGATTTTATTGATAAAGATTATCTTTTGAAACAGAAGGAAGAGGGCGTGAGCCGTAGGTTAAGAGGTTTTGAGATGATTGACCGTGGTATTCCGCGTCAGCATTACGAAATTTGTGATGCCGAAGGTAACGTTATCGGTGAGGTGACTTCGGGAACTATGTCGCCGATGCTTAACACGGGAATAGGTATGGGATATGTGAAAACGGGTTTTACAAAGTTCGATACCGAAATATTTATTAAGGTGAGAAAAAAGTTGCTAAAGGCAAAAATCGTAAAATTACCTTTTTACAAAGGATAAATTATGAAGAAAACCATTGAAGTTTGCTTTTCGCCAAAACTATATGAAGACAGGGTGACGGACGGAAACTTTATTGTTGTTATCGTTGATATTTTGCGAGCGACAACATCAATTTGTACTGCATTTAAGAACGGGGTGAAAACCATGATTCCCGTACCCACCCTTGAGATGGCAAAAGAATATAAAGAAAAAGGGTATGTTGTGGCTTCGGAAAAAGACGGTAAGGTGCTCGACTTTGCCGACTTCGGTAACTCGGCATTTGAATTTTCCGTTGAAAATGTTAAGGATAAGGAAGTTGCATACTGCACTACCAACGGCACAAAAGCAATAGAACTGGCAAAAGATGCCGACGAGGTTGTAATCGGTTCTTTTGTCAACCTGCGTGCTTTGTCCGATTGGCTTATCGAAAAGAATAAAGATGTAGTTATCCTTTGTGCCGGTTGGAAAAACAAGTTCAATCTCGAAGATTCCGTATTTGCCGGTGTTTTGGTTGAAAACCTGATAGACTCGGGCAAATTCAGCGCCGAGTGCGACTCGGCACAGGCCGCACTCGACCTCTGGAAAACGGCTGAAACCGACCTTCTCGGATTCATAGAAAAGGCTGCCCACCGCCACCGCCTTAAAAAACTCGGCCTTGACGATGTGCTTGAATACTCTTTTACGTTGAACACTTCCGATGTCGTACCGGTACTGAAGGATGGCAGAATTGTGTGTGAAACCGGAAATGGAGGTTAATCCTTAACGCAGATTGTGCTTTAAAGAAAGTGATTACCAAGAACAGTAGAATTTGGGATGAGCATAGATTTACTTATTAATTGTAACTTTGAACAATCTCGTTTTTAGCCATTTTATTACTTTGCCGAATTATTGAATCGGAAAATTTTTGTACATTTGAACCCGACATAACAGATAATATTTACTTTTAATAAAAATTTTAGGAAGATTTTGCAAGAACTCTAGTTGGTAACAATAAAGGAGATAGAAAACTAATCAAATAATTAACGGAAAAATTTAGATAAATGAAACTGGAAAAAATTTTAGATAGTTTAGGGTCGCTGGAAAAAAATTCTTTTATTAAAATTATTGATAATATAATTGGGAATTCACCTAAAAACTTTAAGGAAATTGATAAAATTTTAAGCGTTTCAGATAAAGGGCTAAAATCTGTTGATAGTCAGAATATTGCAACAATATTTCATTTGATTGAGGATGAATTTTCCGAAACGATAAAAAATGAGTTTATTGAAACTACTTCACAACTTGACATTTTAATTGATATTATTACAAGAGATGGAAACAATATAATGAAACAAGATTGGTTTTCGAGACTTTATGATATAGAAGTAAAAAAAATTAAGAAAAGAGTCAAATATCTTGAAAAGTTAATTACAGATGAAAAAACCGAATTAGATGAACATAGAGTTAGAGATTATAAAATATATAAATCTTGTGTTTACATTGCATACCACAATGATGAATTAAATAATCGTGACGCTAAAATAACTGATGATGAATTATCCATTTTGCTAACTCTTGCTCAGGAATTACAACTTTCACAAGAAGAACGGAAATTAATAGATTATATGGTTATCCAAATTAAGCAATTGGATATAGACGAAATTATAAATAATTTAAAAAATATTGGTATAATTTTTTATTCAAAAAAACACAGTACTGTTTATGTTGCTGATGAAATAGTTGGAATTTTAAGAAAACTTCGTGGAAAAGATATTGCTGATAAATTTTTGCGTAGAATATTACGGGTTTTAAAAGCACCAGAAATAAATCTTATTGCAAAAAAACATAATATTGACAGGAAATTAAGTAATGACGAAAAGATAAAAGAAATAATCAAGGAAGGTATTGGTATTACATCTATTTTATCAACAGCAGTTTACAAAGATGGGACAAAATTATCTGATAAAAAGAAATTTGTAAATGAATTATGGGAAAAGAGATTATATATTAACCAACCTTTAAAAGGTGTTACCTTGGAAGATAAAATTTCCAATCTTATAGCTTATTTTGAAAACCGTGAAAAAGATGAAAAAGTTGGAATATCAATAGATGGGTATGAAAAAATGTTAATTGAATTAAATGAATCACTTCCGAAAACAAATAAACTGGTTAAAGAAGTATTTGAGTTGCAAGATGAATTTGTCTTAAAAAGTGATTTTCTTCTTGATTATAATATAAAGCCAAGAGATATATTAGATATTATTCCACAAGAAGATATAATTAAGTTTTGTAATGAAAGGAGTATTAAAACCCGTGGAGACGAGATAATAAATATCCTTGAGAACTATAAAGATGCAGAGAATTTATATCTTGAGAATTATGAAAATATTGGATTTAGGGATGTTAATGTGTTGAAAGAAAATGGAATAACTATCAGAGAAAGTGAATTGGGAATAAAGTTTGAAGATTTAACTAAGCATATATTTGAGAAATTAGGCTTTAATGTTGATGAGCGTTTAAGGAAAAAATTAAATACTAAAAAAGACAAAATAGATATAATAATTAATTTGGGAGATAATGAATTAATAATTATTGAGTGTAAGACAGTGAAAGAAAACGGATACAATAAGTTCTCTTCCGTTTCAAGGCAGTTAAAAGCTTATTATGAGCTAGCGAAAAGAAATGATTATGATGTAAGAAAACTTTTACTTGTGGCTCCAGATTTTAGTGATGATTTTATTGAAGATTGTGAAATGGACGTAGAACTGGATTTATCATTATTAACAGCCTCATCATTAATTAAAATATTTGAAAGTTTTAAAAAATCAAAGCATAAACAATTACCATATAAATTGTTAATGCGAGATGTGTTAATAAATTCAGACAGAATTATAAAAGCGATAAGTAAATAATTACTTGTATCCTTCATTTGGTGCGTAGTACTATGCAAGTGAATATCTTATTAATCCGGAATTAGTTTTATCCTATAACTGAATTTCGGACAATCCAAATATTTATATGTTTTTTATGAAAACAGAAGATTTTAAGTATTTCGTCGAGCAGTTTGCCGACTTGAAAATAATGCGTTATCAGGTGCCGGGGTTTGATAATTTGACTTTGAAACAAAAAGAATTGATATATTATCTTAGTGAAGCGGCACTATGCGGTAGGGATATTATTTTCGATCAAAATTATAAACATAATCTTTTGATCAGAAAAACCCTTGAGCATATCTATAAAAACTATTCCGGTGACAGGGATTGCAAAAGTTTCGGGCAATTTACGGTTTATCTTAAAAGAGTCTGGTTTTCAAACGGTATCCATCATCACTATTCTATGGATAAGTTTTTTCCCGGAATATCCCGAGACTATTTCAGGGAGTTGTTACTGAATTCAAATCCGGCGGAATTGTCGCTAACGGTTGGAGAAGAGCCTGACTCTTTTGTTGATAACATTATTCGAATAATCTTTGATCCAGATATTGCTTCAAAACGTGTAAGTCTTGATTCGTCCAAAGATTTGATTTTGAGTTCGGCCTGCAATTATTATGAGGGAGTTACGCAACAAGAGGCTGAAGCCTTTTATGATAATTTAAAAGATGAAAGTGATGTGCATCCCGTTTCTTACGGGTTGAACTCAAGGCTCATTAAGGTTAACGGTAAGATAGAAGAGGAGATTTACAAGGTGGGCGGCAGATATTCGGCTGTCATTGAAAAAATTCTCTTTTGGCTTGAAAAAGCTGTGGATGTAGCTGAAAATGACAAGCAGAAGACCGTGATAGAGAGTCTTATAGATTATTATAAAACCGGAGATTTGAAAAAGTTTGACGAGTATAATATAGCATGGCTACGGGATACGGACTCACTGATTGATTTCACAAACGGTTTCATAGAGGTTTACGGTGACCCGCTCGGCATAAAAGCCAGTTGGGAGTCTGTTGTTAATTTCAAGGATTTGGAAGCCAATCACAGGGCGGAATCCATCAGCTGGAATGCACAATGGTTTGAAGATCATTCACCTGTTGATGAGCGCTTTAAGAAGAAAAAGGTTAGAGGTGTTACTGCCAAAGTGATAACCGTGGCCCAACTTGGCGGCGACTGTTATCCCGCAACGCCCATCGGTATAAACCTTCCAAACTCCGATTGGATACGGGCTGAATACGGCTCCAAGTCGGTAACAATGGAGAATATTACTTACAGCTACCACAAAGTGGCTGAAGGAAGCGGATTCCTTGAGGAGTTTTGCGGCTCAAAGGAGGAGGCAGAACTTGCTAAAAAGTACGGATTTACCGGCTCAAACCTGCATACGGACCTCCACGAATGCCTGGGGCATGGTTCCGGACAATTGCTCCCTGAAACTGACCCGGATGCCCTGAAGAGCTATGCCTCCACACTTGAGGAAGCCCGTGCCGACCTTTTTGCACTTTATTACATAATGGATGAAAAACTTATGGAAATAGGAGTGATGCCGGAAATGGATGTTGCCAAAGCCGAGTACGACGGCTATATCCGTAACGGATTAATAACTCAACTGACTAGGATTGAGCCCGGAAAGAAGATTGAGGAGTCGCATATGCGAAATCGCCAACTAATTGCAAAATGGTGCTTTGAACAGGGCCGGGATGAGAATGTTGTGGAGATGTTTAAACGGAACGGAAAAACCTATTGCCGTATTAACGATTATGAAAAGCTCAGAGCTCTTTTTGGAAAGTTGCTTGCCGAGGTGCAACGGATAAAATCGGAAGGTGATTATGAGGCGGGGAAGCAACTCGTTGAGAAATATGGGGTTAAGGTTGATTTGAAATTGAATGAGGAGGTTAAAAAGCGGTTTGATAAGTTGGGAATAGCTCCCTATGGCGGATTCCTGAACCCTGTTTATATGCCGGTATGGGAAAACGGAAAGATAGTGGATGTTACCATTAGCTATGCCGATGACTTTGTGGAACAGATGCTGCACTATTCCGGGAAATATTCTTTTTTGTAAATCTGACTTTTGGAAAATTGCTTTACCTTTGCTTCCGGTGATGGAGTTCACCCCGAACCGTCATTATTTCGACTGATGACTCCTGAATAAAAAATTAAGGTTATTGGTATGGACAGAACTGACCTCTTTAAAAAAGTTAATGATATAATTGAGCAGGAGAATATTCAGGTTCTGAAAATCCGTGCTTTACAGATAGGTGAAGCAATAAACGAAACTCATTCCATTGATGTTGCGGTACTCGGAGAGTTTAAAGCGGGTAAAAGTTCATTCATTAACAGTTTTGTGGGAAGGGAGGTGTTGCCTGTCGGTGTTATTCCCGTTACTTCGGTGATAACCAGAATCGGCCTGGGACAAATTGAAAAGGCTTTGGTCAGATATTATGATGGAAAGGATGAACATATCGAAGTTGATACGGTTAACCTTTTTGTAAATGAATCCAAAAACCCCGATAATGTCAAACGGGTTGATTATGTTGATATTACACTGCCGGAACTGCATTTTTTAAATGGTTTGCATCTTGTTGATACTCCCGGTCTCGGAAGCTTTTGGAAACATAACACCGAAACTACAAAGCATTGGTTTGTAAGAGTAGGGGTGGCCATAGTTGCCATAAGTACCGAAAGACCCTTGAGCAGTGATGAGATGAATTTGATAAGGGATATATCCGAAGCCACCCCCGAAGTGGTTATCTTGTTGACGAAAACAGACCTGTTTCCCGAAAACGAGCTCAACAAAATTGAATCTTATATCACTTCATCCATAAATTCCACTATTGGAAAGAATCTCAGAATTTTCAGATATTCGTTGCGGAAAGACACAGCCCTTTACAAACAAAATATCTTGAAATCTTTAATAGAACCCTTACGCAACTCTTTTGACCTGAAACGTGATGAGATACTGGATTATAAAATGGCATCGTTGACAAAGCAGTGCATTTCATATCTTGAAATAGCAAAGTTGAGTTCACTGCATTCGGAAGAGGAGCGCGAAAAGCTGAAAAAAGAAATTTTCGACAGGAGAATAAACAGGAATTTTGTTGCACGTGAAATGGCTTTGGTTATGTCGGACGAGCTGAATGGTGTCAGAGACAGGGTGCTGGATATCTTACAAGACGGAAAGGAAAGTTTAATTAAAAGATTGGAGGAGCGATTTATCAACGATTATAAAGAAATGTCCGGGAATCTTTATAAACGTACCGGAAAATTTGAGCGTTGGATGACGGAGATGCTTGGTGTGGAGCTTGCTAATCTTGTTGACAATAACAATGAAAAATTTGAAAAAATTGTTGACGATGCCGGCGAGCATTTGGGGTTTTTTGCAAAATCGTTTCGTAATAGCCTGAAAGACAAAGTTAAAGATATTCTGAATGTTGAACTGCCTGTTGAAGATATTGATATAGGTTATGAAAAATTGAAAACACCCGACATAAAAGTAAGCTGGACCTTTGAAAGTCATCTTGACCTGTTGTGGTTTCTTTTTCCGATGTCGGTTTTCGGCGGAATGTTCCGCAGATATTTTAAAAAACAGATTCCGCGCGAAGTAGAGATAAATTTATACAGGCTTGCTTCCGGTATAAATGCTTTGATATCGAAAGCCGTCACGGGCATCAAAGAGCAATCGCTGAAATATATTATGGATGAACTGGAAACCATTGAAACCGTTTTAACCAAAACAACTTCAAAAAGCGAGTATTATGAGCAGATAATAAAAGAGTTATCAAAAATGCTAAATCAAGTACGATAAGCAAAGTTATAATGACATTAGCCGGGTGTGTGAAATTAAAAAAATATGTATCTTTGTGCTGACAAACTTTAGAATCTTAAAAAATGAAATTATGAAAAAACTTTTACTTTCGGTAATCGTGACGACATTGCTTTTTTCTGTCACAAATGCTCAAAACTGTATTAATTATGAGCTTGGAGAGGAAGGAATCGGAACATTGAGCGAAACCTTCGGTGTGTCGCTTGCGGATTTTAACGGCGACGGCTGGCTTGATGTCGTAACCATTGATGCTTACGATGACATTGAAATCTATTTTAATGACGGCACAGGCCTTATTGATACAAATGCATATACCCTCGGTGCGAATCGGTGGCGATTCGGTGTTCAGGTTATTGATATTGATAATGACGGTGACTGGGATTTTGTAACAGCACCTTTTTCAAGTCAAAGCTATGGGATAGAGGTCTGGCAAAACAACGGCTCAGGTGTTTTCAGTTTGAAGTCGGACAATACGGCCAATAACTCCTCGGGACACGAACTCGCTGTCGGTGATTTGAACGGTGACGGTTATGACGATATATTTTTTCCCAATGATGACAAAGCCGGCATCTATCTGAATGACGGCACGGGTAATTTTATTGATAACGGACAGGAGTTAAGTGCCTCTTCGCCCGAGAGTGCCGTTCTGTTTGACGCCGACGGTGACGGAGACCTTGATGCTGCAGTAGCTACCGGCTTCACTTCCAAATTTTTTACAAATGATGGAAACGGTAATTTTACGGAAGCACAAAATGACCTGGCCGAGGATTCAGAAGGTGTGGATGCCGCCGATATAAACGGTGACGGTTATCCCGACCTTGTTTTTGCACCCTGGCACGGATATATCGAAATATGGGAAAATGACGGACTGGGCTATTTCCTGCCTGGAGATACTATCTTCGAAGGAGGTCAGAACTTTTTCATTGATGTTGAATTGCGCGATGTTAACTATGACAATCTTCCCGATATAATAACCGACACATACATATTTGAAAACGACCCCTCAAATCCGGGCTCTTTTATTATGACATCCAACTATTTGATAGGTAGTTCACACGATTTTGAAACCGGTGACATCAACAAAGATAACTTCCTGGATATTTACAAAGGAAGATTTTCAAGTAATGACGGCGACCTAATTTATTTTTACCAGCCCGGCACACTGCTGTATGTAGATACAACGTTGTGTTTCGGCGACAGTTTGCTCGCAGGAAATATGTGGCTGACCCAACCCGGTGATTATATGATGTCCGTTGGTTGTGATTCCACTCTATCCGTCAGCCTCTCCTTTTATGATGAAATCAATACAAATGTTTTTCAAAACGGAATAACCTTAACGGCACTTGCTTCGGGACTTTCATACCAATGGATAAATTGTGCGGATTCGTCGTTTGTGGAAGGTGCTGTGGGACAATCGTTCACGCCTGAAGAATCTGGCTCTTATGCCGTTTTGATATCCAATGGTCCCTGCTCGGCAATGTCGGATTGCTATGATGTTTCTCTTACGGAAATAAATGAAAATGACCTGAATAATATATCCGTTTATCCCAATCCCGGCAACGGTATTTTTATTGTTAATACCGGAAGTTACGGGGGAATGTTAACAATAATTGTTTCGGATATGACGGGAAGAACTATCTTTAAAAAGGTCGCTATGTCCGGCAAGACAAGAATAGATCTGTCGGAATATGACCGTGGTATTTATTTCATGAAAATTGAAACCGGAAAGTTCACCGAAACAAGAAAGTTGATAAAACAATAACCGTTATGAAGTTGAGGTTTCTTTCTTTTATGCTTGTGCTTCTTTTTACAGGTATAAAGGGTCAGGTATTCAGTCCGATGCAGGTTATCAGTGAGACGCCCGACAACCCGCTGGTGGTAATTTCCGCCGACCTGAACAATGACGGATATGATGATGTGATATACTCTTCAACGGGAGATAACGAGATAAGCTGCAATCTGTTTGATCCTGCCGCCGGAATATTCGGCGATACCGTTTTGCTGGGAACACAATTCCATCTCTGCACCTCGCTTTTTCCCTCCGACCTTGATAACGACGGACTTATTGATATTCTTGCCGTTTCGCAAATTAACGACAATGTCGGCTGGTATAAAAACAACGGTGACGGTAATTTCTCTATCCAGCAGTATATTAACGACGATGCACCGCACGCGGCAAGTGTCACGGCGGCAGATGTTGACAACGACGGTGATATGGATGTGATGTCTGCTCAAAAAGGTGACAACACAATCTTGCTCTACCTGAATGACGGTAACGGGAATTTTTCAACGCCGGAAATAATTACATCTTCGGCGGAGATACCTGTTGTGGTTACAACCGGTGATTTGAACAATGATTCGTTTCCCGATATAATTGCCGGTTACGGGCAAACGGACAAAATAGTACTGTTTATGAACAACGGCGACGGCACTTTTCAAGATGGCGTCATCATAACCTCTCAGGCCGATTTTATCACAAACATCACTACCGCCGATATTGATATGGATGGAGATGCCGATATTATCTCCACTTCAAAAAACGATAACAAGCTTGCCTGGTACAGAAATCTGGACGGAACTGGCACCTTTTCGGAGCAAATTGTAATTTCTCAAAACTTATCGGCAGTTTACGGGCTTACGGTTGCCGATTTCGACCTTGACGGTGATATGGATATCGTAACTTCTTCGCCCAATGATGACCTTATCCTTCTTTTTAAAAATGAAAATCAGGATTTTCAACCGATGGTTATTTCATCCGAAATTCAAGATCCGAAAGGTTTGGCTGCCGGCGATTTTAATGGTGACGGCTTGATTGATATTGCTGCTGCCGATGCCTGGGAAGCCGGTTATACTAATAAGATTGATTGGTTTGAAAATGGAAAAAGTTGTTTTGTTGTTCATAACATCAACAAGTCAATAAGTAGTTGGCAACTTGCTATGACCGACTACAATCAGGATGGAAACATTGACATCTTCTATTCCGACGGTCAGTCTGTTCGCCGGGTGGACAACCAGGGTGCGGGAGGCTCTTTCAGTGAGGAGCACATTCTTTTTGATCAGGGATACAATATCTGGGATTTGAAATTTGCCGATGCCAACAATGACGGTTACGACGATCTTTTTGTGGCAGATGCAATGGGCGACCATATTTTCTGGCTTGAGAACCTCGGTGGTACAGGGGAGTTCAGCGGGCCAAATGACATTGACACACAGTGCAACGAACCTGCAAGTATGGATCTGTCCGATATTGACGGAGATAATAATATTGATCTTGTGGTTGCTTTGGTTAATGAAAATAAAATCGCACTTTATTTAAACACACAAGGCAACGGAAACTTTACAAAAACAATTGTTGCCGATACGCTAAACTCTCCAATGAGCCTCTGCTTTTCCGATTACGATAACGATGGTGATGATGATATTTTTTATTCCGGTTATACTTTCATAGGGTATCTTATCAATGACGGAACAGGTAGTTTTTCCGGAGGAGGAATAGCAGCTCCAACCGTTTCATACTCCGACGAACTTTCTTCAGCCGACCTGAACAACGACGGATACGACGATATTGTTTGCAATCCGGGCTATGCAACCTGGCTCATCAATAATCAGGACGGTACCTTTACAAAACATGAAATTGAAACTTGGGGCGGCAGTTATGGCATTGCAACAGGTGACCTCAATAACGACAACTATACGGATATTATTTCGGCAGCGGGAAATGTAAACAGGGCTTACTACCTGAAAAATATCAATGGTGGTGAGGATTTTGAAAACAAATCCTACGCCGTTGAACAGGAAATAAGGGAAGTCCTTACCGGCGATATTAACAATGATGGTTATGACGATATAACTTTGGGATGCTGGCCCGCCGAAAACCTGAGCTGGGCTGAAAATTTTATGTTTAGAATAATAAACAATCCCCATAATGATACGGTATGCGATGGAGAAACTGCAACCTTTTCAGTACTGACGGCAGGTGTTTCCGCCTTTCAATGGCAGATGGACGACGGAACCGGCTGGACGGATATTGTGGATAATAATGTTTTTTCAGGTGCCGGAAAAGCTTTGTTGACAATTGTTGATGTGACGGAAAACATTTTCGGAAATCAATTCAGATGTTCGGTGCAGGATGAACAGGGGGATATACACTTTACGCAAGCCGCACAACTATTCAAAAGGAATGCTTCGGCTTATTGTGTTGGAAATCAAGTGAGAACTGCAAACAGCTCCGGCATCTATACGGTTACGGGAAATGAATTTGACCCCGACACAATATTGAATCCCTGTAACGAGCCTGTGACCCTAACAAACGATTATAATAATCTGGAAACACTTGACGGTGAGATGTTTGAAGTTGGCAATTACTCCATTGTCTGGACATTGACAAACCAACAAAATGAAATAGTTGACAATTGCTCTTTTGAGGTTGAAATAGATGCATATACTAATATCCCGCAACCTGACAAGGACAGAGTGGCAATTTATCCGAATCCTTTCCGGAATTTTGTTATCATAAACAATCCTAACGCAGACACACCTGTAGAAGTTGAAATCAGCGACATACGAGGAAGAAAGATATTACAAAGAACCTTCCTGTCACAAAAATACAAAATTGACCTCGGAAAATTACCAAAGGGCATTTATGCGGTGAAAATAAAATCGAAACGGAATGTGTATGTTGAGAAAATAGTGAAAAGATAGAGAAATATTTGGATATTAGATGACATTTGCAACTTTATAAAACGGGGTAAATACAATTTTAGATTAACGATAAATAGATCAACTCTTATCATAAACTTTGGGCTGAATTTTGCAAATATCCGTCAAAATCACTCAAAAATGCCAAAAAAACTGCAAAATGACTGAATAGTGCAAGCATTTGACTGAATAGTGCAAGTCTTTTTTTTAATCCCGTCGTAATTTTACACCCAAAGTTAAAAATATTGTTAATCTAAATTTATTTATTATGAAAAAGAGAAATGTAGAATCAATCGTTTTTTTAGTCTTGCTGTTTATTGGCATAATAGCAGGATGTGGTAAGAAAGAAGAAACAGGTAATCAACTTCCGAAATGCCACATTACTTATCCGTCGGACGGACAGGAAATAGTAAAAGGTGAAACCGTTAATATTTTGGCAGATGCGAGCGACAGTGACGGAAGTATCACCGAAGTCGGTTTCTTTATTGATAACTCAAAAAAAGGATCATTTCAAGATGCACCTTACCATTACAATTGGGAAACGGGCAATGACACCCTTGGACACCATTCTATTAAAGTTATCGCAAGTGATAATAATGGCGGTAATACTCAGGATGAGATATCCGTTGTTTTGATAAGCGGAGGAGGATGTATTGCTCCCGAAGCAGCATTTTCAGCTAATCCAACCGAAGGAGAGGCTCCTCTTACTGTGGCTTTTACAGACATGTCAACAAACAATCCCATAAGCTGGCATTGGGATTTTGGAGACGGGAGTAGTGGTACACAACAAAATACAACTCATATTTACAATGATGAGGGTAACTACACTGTTCAATTGATTGTAAGTAACGGTAACTGTGCAGATACACTGACAGTTAGTGGCTATATAACCGTTATTAACGCTGGATGCCCCGACACAGTAACCGATATTGACGGGAACAAATACGCCACCACTCAAATAGGGTCTCAATGCTGGATGGCAGAAAATCTTAAAACCACAAAATACAAAAACGGAACAGCGATTCCTTATGTGGCGGGAGACGATAATTGGGTTAGTTTGACATCAGGTGCTTATGTATGGCCTGATAATAATATTTCATTTAAAGACTCCTATGGTGCGCTGTATAACGGATATGCCGTCTTTGACCCAAATGGCCTTTGCCCTGAGGGATGGCACATTCCGACATCTGATGATTGGGATGCTCTCGTTACTACTATCGGGGGAATATATCAGGGTGGCAAGCTGAAATCATGCCGGCAGGTGAATACTCCTATGGGGGGCGACTGCAATACAAATGAACACCCTCGATGGGAAGACGGATATACAACCTGGGGATATTACGGAACGGATAATTACGGGTTTGCCGGACTTCCGGCAGGATACAGGAATTATTACACCGGTGTATTATACGCTCCGGGAAATAATGAGTATTGGTGGTCAACAAAAATGGTCGGTGATCACGTTCGTACACCGGCTCTTAATTTTAGCCTCAATGAATTTATACTTACCACTACCGGTATGACTAACGGAAATTCGGTTCGATGTATAAAAGATTAGAAATTTGATTTGATCATTTCGGGGCTGCTGAAAATTTCTTTGATTTTTAAGATGTACAGGTTTTCAGCAGCTCCCATTTATATAGAGTTCCTATCTTTGCAAAGAAAATTGAATCTGTTGTTTAATAATATTTGAAGGAAAATTGACTTGAATGTTTTTAATATGAAACCCGTAAAGATAAGAAGAATCTTTTTCGTTAACCGCTATTACCTGATGCTTATTCTGTTTTTTATATCGGGCAAAATGCCGGCAGCTCAAAATAGTACTGACAGTCTTTTTAGTATTTTGGAAGATAAGTCTTCGGCTGAAAAAGACAGAATGGTTGCTTATACTCTTATTGCAACAGAATACAACAAAATAAATAATGATTCGGCCGGTTATTATGCAAATTTGGGATATGACCTTGCAAAAAAATCGGATGATATTAATTTTCAATTAAAAAACCTTGTTGTAATCGGAAGTGAGCAAGTAAAACGCGACAGCCTGACAAAAGCGAAAGATACTTATTTAAAAGCGGCAGTGTTAATTGACAAGGCAACTGACAACACTGCTATTCTGTCGGTATGGATAATACTTGGTTATATTTATGAAATGCAAGATAATATTGACAGTGCTTTGGTATATTACTTCAAAGGCCTTAATGTTGCAGATTCATTAGGGATTAAAAGGTTTGTTTCAAGGTTTGAAAACAACATAGGAGCAATTAACATAAAAACGAAAAATCACAGAAATGCAATAACCCATTTTTTTAGAGCTGCTGAAATTTTTAAAGAATTAAATGAAGAAGATTTCTATGCGAATACTCTTTTGAATATCGGGAGTGAATATTACAGTCTGAAAATGAATGACAGCGCTATGATTTTTCTGAACAGATCAAAAGAAATTAATGAGAAATTACATAACCATTACGGATTGGTAAACTATTATATTAATATGGCAGGGATGCAGTACGATGCGGGAAATTTCAACAAAGCACTGGGTTCTATAAAACTGGGACTTAAAGAGATTGACTCCCTTGATAAATCCTTTTTCGGCACTAATGCTTATAACCGTGCAGGAGCGTTGATTTTTCTAGGCGAAATTTATTATAAACTGAATAAAGACCAAAAAGCGATAGAAAGTTATATGGCTGCAAAAGCCCTTTCCGAAAAGTCATCCTTCCTGAAATATATAGCAGCTGCATATAAAGGATTATCTAAAGTTTATGAAAAGGAAGGAAAAATAAAAAGCGCCTATAGTTACTTCAAACTATACCGGAAGTATGACGACAGCGTTAAAAATGAACAGAATACGCAAAAAATTTCACAATTGGAGATGGAGTTTAAGTTTAACAATGAAAGAAAAAGGATGCAATTGGAAAAAGAAAGAGCAGAGTATAAACGAAAAATAACAGGTCTTTTTTATTTATCAATAACCGGTGCGTTAATAACCGCGCTAATAATAATCACTTTCCTTTATCTTCGTCAAAAAGATAAACATAAGCAAACCCTTTTAAAAGAAAAAAACCTGCAACTGGAAAGAGAGAGCCTTGGAAAAGAGCTGGAGCTGAAAAATAAGGAACTGACCACAAATGTTATGTATCTATTGAAAAAGAATGAGTTCATATCGGATATTTCGAGTAAACTAAAAAAAATAGACTCCCAAAAGGGCTTATATAAATCATCGGATATTGTAAATATTATCAGGGAGCTTGAGCGTAATACATCGGGAGATGTGTGGCAAGAGTTTGAAAAAAGGTTCCTGGATGTTTATGGTGATTTTTACGAACGATTAAGTAAAAGGTATCCCAATCTTACACCCAACGAATTAAAACTTTCGGCATTCCTCAAATTAAATATGTCAACCAAAGAAATTTCTTCCATCACATACCAGTCTCCCGAATCATTAAAAACAGCACGCCACAGGTTAAGGAAAAAATTAGGACTTACAAAAGATGATAATTTGGTGGCTTTTTTAAACCAAATTTAGCAACATTATTTCAATTTTTTACACTGTTTTATCCGATTTCTTAAATGACACGGCAAAATAGCATTGATTTAATGCATTTATAATATATTGTGTGTCAGTTAATAATATATTTTGTTTCCATTTGTAACTTTTTGTTACCCCCTCTTATTAGGTAATTCAATACCTGAATATGTAATTTTGCCGCGAGTTTTTGAAAGAATAAATAAAAAAATAATTAGTAACATTAAAAAAAGTAAATTATGAAAAAAAGTGAAAAAATTATGACAGTAATGATTCTGCTTTTTTTATCGGCAGGAAGCTTGTTCTCTCAGGAGAACAACGAGAAAAAATGGATTTCAGCAAACTCCTTCAATGTGATAATACCGCAGGGAGATATGAAAGACACATACAACTACGGATTGGGAATTTACGGTAGTATTGATTATAACTTTAGTAAGAATCTTGCCTGGCGGTTCGATCTTGGATGGAATGATCTGGAGGGTGATGAAAAAACGGTTGTTGACACACTCGGAAATGTTTATACTAATAAACCCAAGATGTCGGTTTGGGAGTTTACAACCGGTTTTAAAGCGAGTGTCTCGATTTTTTACATCGAAGCAAGAGGCGGTTATTTTACGGGTGTACACGAATGGGGAATAGTGCCTGCCGTAGGATTGAGAATTGGAAAATTCGATATTCAGGGAAATTATAAACTTGTTGGTGACAATAACTGGTTTGGTGCCCGTATCGGTTATTACTGGGGTGGATAATCATTATAATCATATACTTATGAAAAATTCAATTATAACATCTTTACTCCTTCTTGTCATAACAACAACTGCCATTGCGCAGAAGGCGGAAGTAGAGAGAAAACTGCAGCAGTATAATATACCTTCGGATTTTTTTGTTGATAATCTGAAGGATGAGAATGCCAAATATAGTTTTAAATTCAAAAAAACGACCGAAACTACTAATCAGGAGACAAAGGTAGAAATGGGCGTTTTTGACCCCGCACAACCGGAAGGTGAAAGGTGGAAGCTGCTCAGCGTTAATGGAAAACAGCCTACAAAAAAACAGATTAAGCAGTTTTTGAAAGAACACAATTCAAGTGAGGATTCGGGTGCAGGCGAACCGATGGATGATGATTGGAAAATTTTGGAAGATAATGATTCTCAATTGATTATTGAGTTTAGATATAGAGAGGGGAATCTGCCGCATAAATACAAATTCCTTGCACAATGTAAAGGAAAAGTATTTATAGACAAAGAGAAGAAAAGGCTTGATAAAGTTGATTTCTATAATACCGGCGATGTGAAGATTAAAATGTTCAATGTCAATAAATTGGATATGACAATGTATTACAAATACGATGAGGAGTCGAAAATATATTTGCTTGACAAGGAGACTCTTCTGTTTGATACCCATATATTGGGACAACCTGTAGAAGTTAACAGTACAACGGAGTTTTATGATTATAATAAAGTAATTAATTGAAATAAATATTAAAATTGGAAAAGATGCAAAAAACAATTAAATTTTTAGGACTTGCACTGTTGGGAATGCTTTTAATAACCACCGGCTGCAAAAAAGAAACGGAGAATGTGGAAGAGGATCTTGGTCTCAAATTTACAGTAACCACAAGTGACGGAGATTCCTGGACAACATCTTCGGTGAATGCGAAAACGGAAAACGGAAAGTTTGTCATCACGGCAACAAAAGATGACAAACAAGTTGTTCTGACAATTAAGGAATTTGCCAAGGGAAAATACACTTTTACCGATACCTTAAATTATGCAACCTATAATCCTGTTAAATCGGATGCTTCAAAGCTTTACACTTCGGCAATTTCGCAGGATAATTATGTTGAAATACAAAATATCCACTCCGACAATGAAAGGTTTGACGGAAGATTTTCATTTTTGGCTACTGATAAGGATATGAATGTATTGACTGTTTCGGGGAGTTGGATTAACGTTGCCAAACAATAATTGGTTTTCTTAAGAAGAATCAATGGCTATTCTATATCTTTTTGTCTTAACTCATAATTCATTTTATGATTCAAAAACTAATTTTATACTATTATGGGAAAAACAACCAGAGACGATTACAACAAAAAACTAGATGAGATAATAGAACGTGCTAAAGCTCAAAACAGGCTTTTAAATAGATTTTTAAAGGATATAAAATCGGAAAAGCCTGTCGTGACAAAAAAAGTTAAAAATAATAATTAATCAATTAAAATTTAACATTATGAAAAAATCATTTTTTACAGTAATATTTGTACTGGGAATAACAGCGTTTCTTAGTGCGCAAATTGAAATTAAACCGACATTTGGTATCAATATGTCGAAGTTGTCAGATGAACCGGAAGGCTTTTCTCAATCAGCCAGAGTGGGGTATCAGTTTGGAGGTAGTGTGAAAATCGGGAAGAAACTTTATCTTGAGCCCGGTATTTTGTGGACCAGACTCGGTTCTAAAGTGGTTCACGCAGACTCGTCAAATCTTGATTATAAAACAGATATTAATGCATTGAGAGTACCTGTTTTTATAGGGTATCAGATTATTGGAGGAGATGAAGAAAATCTGTTCGGACTTCGTGTTTTTGGAGGGCCTGCTATGTCCTGGGTGACAAAGATTAAAAGCAACGACAATGACCTGAATAAAGATGATTTCAGCAATATTATCTGGGGTGCTGATGCAGGTGTAGGTATCAATGTTTGGTTGCTTTTTCTTGATGCAGGATACGAATGGGGATTTACAAAGGTATTTAAAGATGATCCGTTGAAAGTAAAAAATAATGCCTGGTGGTTTAATCTTGGTATAAGGATTAAAATATAAATGAAAAATATTCAAGATAGGGTTGGCATAACTTTTTTCTTTGGTGATATTGACGAAGGCCCTGCGCAAGGAGACCTTACGAATAACTTGGCTTTCAGAGGCTCGGTATGTAAAAATTTTGGATACTGGTTTATTTTAGGAGGTCAGGTTTTGGTTGGTAATTTAAGTGGTGAGAAAATAAGAGGGACTGGAGAAGTCACAAATTATCAGTACTTTAAAACCAGCTTCACTGAATACAGCCTAAATGCCAATATTGATATAGTAGCTTTGCTTGGAAAAAACAAAACTCCTCGTTTTATCTTATGTGTTGATTTGGGAGCTGGTGTTTTTACATTTAAATCCAAACTTTTTAATGGAAATGATGATAGTGAGATTGCATCGTATGGATATGACGGCAAGTCTTTGATGAAGCCTGTGATACCTGTCGGAGCGAAGATTGGCTATGATATTACGGAGCATTTATCATTTATTCTTCAAACATCAACAAGAATTGTTTTTAGCGATTTGCTTGATGCCAAAGAAGGAAATAATAATCGTGATTTCTATAATTACACCTCAGTTGGATTGATTTACAAAATTTTCCTTGGTTCTTCCAAAAGCACAAATAGTTATAATAGAAAAAGCAGAGGAAGAAACATCGGTACAGCTTGTGCTGCATTTAATTAATGATGTTTATAAAAGTTGAATGGTGACGTATTTATAAAGATAGACCTGAATTGTTTTTATAGCCTATCAAACATATTTTGCTTTTTGCGAATTTGTTTATAGGCTATATTCTTTTTCATATTATCTTTGTTACTTTTAAAGATTGTTTTTGACAAATTGAAAATCAGAAGAATAGTAAAATATAAACCTCTTGACCTGCTTCTAAAAGCTGTAACCGGCTTTTTTTTGTTTTTATTCATCATTCTGTTTTTTCTCTCCCTGATTATTCGTCTTCCTGCTGTTCAAACAAAACTAAAGAACGAAACGGAATCTCTTCTGCAGGAAAAACTCAATTGCGATGTCACCATTGAAAAATTCAGATTGGGATTCCCAAAGAAATTGGTGGTGAGTGAAATAATTGTTTCAAAAAAAAATGATACACTTCTCTCTCTCGGTGAATTTTCCATTGACATTAAGCTTTTGCCTCTGCTTAGCAAAAAGATCGTGGCACGAAATATTGAGCTGAAAAATACTAAGGGCGACGTCGGCAGGCTGTTGTCGCAAATGGCGGATACTTCATCCGGTGGAAATGAACAAGCCGACGATGTGGAACAAAGCTCCTGGGTGTTCATTGCAGAAAAATTTACCGTTGAATCTTCATATTTTAAATACCGGGATGCAGAGCAAACTTACGAATTTATTCTTGACATTGGTAATGCAAGCCTGTCTCTAGGTTCTTTTAACTTCGACACCTTGATATCGGTAAAAGCCATAAATTTGAAAAATACCGCTGTCAGCTTCGAATCTTTAAAAAATGACGATGATACATCCTCAACGGAATTTGCCGATATTCGTGTTGAAAAAGCCCGACTCGAAAATTCAGGTTTTACTTACATTGACACACCTGACGCTTTTCTATTCTATGCAGGTGGCGAAAAGGTTAATGCCGATGACCTTCTCGTTGATATAAATAATGAAGCCGTTGTTATAAGTAAAGGCATTTCCGTTAATACAAATTGCATTGTTAAGTATCTTAGTGAAAATGAAAGCAGTACCGGTGATAGTGAAGATTTGGACTGGGGACAAGCTCTTTGGAGGGTTGTGGGGGATGATTTCTCCCTTGACGGATTCAGGTTTATGCTCGATTATTTATGGATACCCGAAACAAAAGGTCATTTCGACAATAATCACATTGATATTAATCATCTTACGGGAAGACTAACGGATTTTGTTTTGGACAAAGATACATTGACTACCGGAATACATAATTTGAGCGCCAAAGAAAAAAATGCTCTTAATATTCTGAAAATGAACGGGCAAGTTGTTCAGGAAGACTCTGTTTTTAACATTAAAGACCTGAAAATAGTAACCCCGGATTCAAAATATAATATAAAACTGAAAACAACTGTAAGTCCCACGAATTATAACGTTTTAAGAAATAAGGAAATATCACTTGCAATGGAACTAAATTGCGGGAATTGGAAGGAGGTTGATTATTTCTATCCTTTTATTGACAGTCTCGATGTTTTGTCAGATAATTTCCGTAATTATGCTTACAATTTGAACACAAGCCTTCACGGTACATTGGATAGTTTGATAATTGATGATTTTGACTTTAATATTCTTGATTCGGTTAAGATTAATACAAGCGGTTTTGTCTGCGGGCTTGCCGGTAATGACAATCTTCGTTTAAACTTTCATTTCAGTCAACTTTTAGCATCAAAAACAGATATGGAACAGATGTTTTTCAAACCATTTCCCGATTCAAATTTTTTAATGCCGGAGTATCTGAAAATTTCCGGAGATATGGGAATTGAGAATGATAAATATGAATTTGCCGGAGATGTTAGCTCAAATGTTGGTGTTGTTAAGATTAACAATTTAAAACTGAATGAAGATCTTTCAATGTTTGATGCCGGAATATCCGCTAATCTGTATAATCTTCAATCAATTACGGATGCAGGGATTAATAGTTCAGCCTTTCAGTTGTCTGCCTCCTTCGAAGGTGATTCTTTATATGTGGCAAACGGAAATATTTCACTGCATATTGATAGTTGCACATACAATGAATATAATTATAAAAACATTGATATCAAGGGCGAATTATCAGGGGGGAAGTATGGCGTTAGATTCGTTTCTTCTGATCCCGGCTTTGATGCAACTGTTGAAAGTAACGGAACGCTTTCGGAGAAAGAGCAGAACATTTTCATTGATATGAATATCGGTAATATGGATTTGCATAAATTGAACCTTTTTGAAGATACTCTTGCATTAAAATCCCAAAGTACTTTTGCCGTAAACATTCGCGAAGACAGCCTTTTCAACGTATCTGCAAAAGTTCAAAGTCTTGATCTGTCATATTCCGACACCGTTTACAAAATGCATCCGGTTACTTTATCTTTCGGTACCTGTGATACAAACACTTTTTTACATCTTGAAAGCTATTTTTATCATCTGAATTTTATAGCCGGCGATTATTTTCCCGATTTTGTCACTTCCGTTTCCGGTTTGCCGGAGTATTATTTGGCAGACACCACAATTAGTACGGCCGGTTTTTCTCTGCCGGAATTTTCTCTTAAAGGAAACCTGAAATATCCCGAAGTTTTTGCCCGTCTTTTCTTTCCCGGGCTGCCCTCATTTGAAAGCTTATCGGTTGACGGCTCGTATAATTCCGGCAAAGATGAAATAGATGTTAGGTTGCTTATACCCGGGTTAAAGTATAACTCCCTTTACTCCGACAGTTTGGCACTGTTTGTCTCAGGTGATTCAAATGAATTGAATTACAAAGGTATAGCAGCTTTCAGGACTGATGATTTGCTAACAGGAGAAATCGGACTTTCGGGTCAATTTAAAAACTCGGAGTTGATTTCAACGCTGATGTACAATGATAAATTTGATAATCAATACCTCAATCTAACGGTTAGAATTGATACTTCGGCCAATAATATGGTTATCAGTCTTATACAGGATAGTCTGATATTCAGTTATGACAATTGGCATGTAAACCCCGAAAACGTGGTTATTATCGGCACCAATTCCATCTCTTTCAATAAATTCGATTTATCCTCCGGCGGACAGGAAATATCAATAAATTCCATCCCGGGCAAGGATGAGGATAATTTTGGACTTAGACTCAATGATTTTAAGCTTGGCAGCCTGGAGGGGCTTTTTGCCCTTGACACTATCGTTTCCGGAACGGCAAATGCGGATTTCAAATTTTATAACGTGTTTAGCGATTTCTCTGTTAACGGGGATTTGACAATATCGAATATGGATCTGTATGATTTTGATGCCGGAAAATTAAAACTCACAGACTTTGTTCTTGATGATACCGTGCTGAAAGGAAAACTCGCAATAACCGGCGAAAAGGAGGATGTCTCCGTAAATGCGCATATGGGTCTTGCCGATGTTAACAACCCGCTGCTCATTGATATGAACATAAAGAGTTTTGATATTGATGATTTCAATTACATACTTGCAGACTATATAAATGATGCAAAAGGAACTTTGACAGGTAGTATAAAGATTGCCGGAAATGTTGAAAATCCTGTGTTTAACGGAATCGTATCATTCAAAAATGCAGGAGTAGGGATAAATTCCATCAATAACTATTTTATACTTGGTAATGAAAAGATAACCGTAAAAAACAATGTTATTGATTTTAATGAACTCTCCATTACAAATAAAAAAGGCCAAAAAGCAAAAGTAATCGGCAAAGTGTCATTTGGTGCCGGAAATCCGGTTTACAGCAACCTTATGATAAAGACCGACAATATGGAAATAATTAATTCTTCTGCCGATGATAATGAATTGATCTTTGGAATGCTGAAAGCACAGGCAGATGTTGAATTAAAAGGAACACCTGACAAGATGAATATAGATGCCGATGTTGACGTTGACAGTGAAACGGATCTGACTTATATTTTTCCCGACGGCCTCTATATAAACGATAACAGCGGAATAGTAAGATTCGGTAAATTTCAATATGATTCTTTGATTGCCCGTGAATCACCCGGTGAAAATCTTTTTTATTCCATTGAATCGTTAAATGATGCAAAAGTCAGAGTAAATATTAAGAACGGTGCCAGGTTTAAACTGTTTTTCGATAAAGGAGGAAGTGACTATCTTGATGCTTCAATCAACGGTAGTATGAATTATATTGTGTATGAGGGCACAACAGGTATATCGGGAATGTTTACTGTTGAAGACGGCACGCTTCATTACTCGATTCCGCTGGTAACCGTTGAAGATTTTACTCTCGAACCCGGCAGCTATTTTACAATGTCAAACGATATTTACAACCCTCATCTGAATATTATCGCTTCTGCAAAGGTTCGTGCTTCGACAAAAAGTCTGATGCCCGATTATGACAAGGTTATGACCTTTAAAGTTTTGCTTTATATGATTGGCGACCTGAACGATGTGAAGCTCAGATTTGATATTTCAACAAATACAAACGATGCCATTGTTTCGGCCAGACTTTCACAACTTACCGATGAGGAGAGAAATATTAACGGCCTTAACCTATTGGTGCGCGGCTCTTTCATAATTAGCGTTCACGGTGATGAGGCAGGATCTTCAACAATGCTCGATTCCCAGATTGATAAATTCTACACATCTCAGTTGAATCATCTGATAAGTGATAATGTGCGCTTTGTTGATCTTAATTTTGATGTTCAATCGTTCCGCGACTACAACTCTTCAGGTGACCTGGTTTTTAAACGAAATTACTATTACAACATAGGTAAAAGCCTCATTCATAACAGGGTGAGAATAAACTACAAAGGAAGCCTCGGGTTTACAAGCGACTTGAAAGCCGAACAGGTAAACTCAAGTTTTGTTCAGAATGAACTGGAGGCTGAAATAAAAATAACGAAAGACGGAACTTTCAGAGGTGTGCTTTTTAGAAAAGATAAGTATGAAGGTCTTCTGGAGGGTGAAATTCTGGAAACCGGAGGAGGCCTGAAGATAAAAAAAAGTTTCTATTCCTTTAAAGATATGTTTACCCGTGATTTAGAGAAAAAAGCCGAAAAAGAAAAAGCGAAAAAGAAAAAGGAGCAAGAGATTGAAAAACGAAAAAGAGAAAAAAAGGATGCAAATTAGAAAATAATAATGAAGGTAGCGAAAGTAAATAAGTTTCTTTTTCCCCGGATTTTATATTCTGCCGGCAGGATGTTTTTTAGAAAAAATATCCGGTCTTATATTTTGGCTGCTCTGATAATAGTTTTAAACTCCTGTTCCAACACAAAATACTTAAAGGATAATGAACATTTATATACCTATACATGGTTTTCTGAAAAAGGAATTGGAAAAACAAGAAATAAACCTTTAAAGCTTTATGAACTTTATATGATCGGACACGCCAAAACTAACCGTCCGTTCATCTTGTTGCCGCGAATGAACCTAACCATACACAACTATTGTGTTTCAAGCGGAAAATGGGGTCCCAGACATTATATCTACAGGGTCTTCAATAAACCGCCGGTGCTTCTCAGTGATGTGAATCCCGATTTAAGGCTGAAAGTTATGAAACAGAAGCTTTTCGATATGGGGCATTTTGATAGTGACATCAAACTTGATCTGAAGTATTATGGAAAAAACGATAAAAAAGTACGAGCTAAATATAAGATATTTTTCAAACCTGCTTACACATATCATAACCTTGAGTTTTACAGCAACCATACACCGGTGGACAGCCTCATTGCGGTTTCAATGGACAAAAGTCTTATTAAGCCCCGAAATGATTATTGGCTGAATGATTTGGAAGATGAACGTTTCAGGCTTGCAAAAATGGTTAAGAACAAAGGTTACTACTTTTTTAATCCTGACTTTTTGATGTTTAATGCCGACACAACCGTAGGTGAAAAGCAGGTTGATCTGACACTTTTGATAAAAGATAATATTCCCAAAAAGGCCTATGAAAAGTTTTCTATCCGGAATATCTCCGTTTTTGTCAATTCCAATAAAAAGCATTTGGATACATTACATCCGGTAGATTCCGTCTTTAGTAACAATTGTTATTACAAATCCATCGGTAAACCGTTTAAACCCAAATATATAACAAGAGTGATTTCGCTAAAACCCGACAGCCTTTATACATTTAAAAATCATGAAAATACTTTGAGATATTTACAGGGAATGGGTGCATTCAGATCCGTTGATCTCTTTTTTGAGGAAGTGGACAGTTCATCAAGAGAGTTGGATGCAAAAATTATACTTGTTCCGTTAAAGCCCATTGTGACCAGTATGGAGATTAATTTTGCAACAAAATCAAACGACTTTCTGGGCCCCTCGGCAACCCTTTCAATCGGGCATATGAATGTCTTCAAAGGTGGCGAACAACTTGTATTTCAAATTGACGGAGGATTTGAATGGCAGAAAAGATCAAAAAGAAAAGAGTATGAACTCGGACTTAATTCCTATGAAATAGGCACACAACTAAAACTTAATATCCCGAGGTTTCTGCTTCCTTTTCATATTAGAAAGCAATCGCCGAGGTATGTGCCTAAAACATATACCGGGATCGGATTCAGGACGTTAAAGCGGGTGCGGTATTACAATATGAACCTTTCGCAAATTAACTTCGGATATTTTTGGCGGACTTCACCCAAAAGACAATATCAGGTTGAACCCGTTTCCATAAACTATTTGCGGCTGACAAAATCATCACAGGAGTTTATAGATTTTCTGGAAAAGTATCCGCAGGTTGCTACAAGTTTTGAGGAGCAGTTTATTATCGGCTCCAATTTCAGTTATACTTATACCACAAAGCCTGAAAAGGATAAAAAAAATCAATTTTATTATAACGGGTTTGTAGATGTTTCAGGTAATCTGCTTAATACAATTTATAAGGTTTCGGGACTGAAAGACCCGGGAAGTTCCGAACCGAGTAAACTTTTAGGATCTCCTTATGCTCAGTATTTTAAGGTTACTAATGATCTCCGCTATTATTTTAATCTTAGCGAAAAGCATATAATTGCAACAAGATTACTCGGCGGCATTGGCGTACCCTACAACAATTCATCGGTTTTGCCTTATGTGAAGCAGTATTTCATCGGGGGCAGCCAGGATTTGCGTGCATTTTATGCACGCTCAGTGGGACCGGGCATCTATCATCCTTCGGATAACGGACAGGGAAGTCTTTTTCTTGACCAATCAGGTGAGATAAAACTTCTCGGAAATTTTGAATACAGATTCCCGATTACTTACAAAACTCAGGGAGCATTTTTCATTGATGCAGGAAATGTTTGGCTTTTGAAAAACGACCCTTCAAGACCGGGCGGAAAGTTTGAGTTTAACAAATTCTTAAATGAGTTCGCCATTGGTTCCGGGCTGGGCATAAGAATTGACATTACCTACTTTGTTTTGCGCCTTGATTTGGGGGTTCCCATAAGAAAACCCTATATTTCGGGAAAAGATAAGTGGATATTCCATAATCCGGATTTCTGGGGTGATTACATAATTTCACTTGCTGTAGGCTACCCGTTTTAAAGTTTTGTTAATATTTCATTTGAAAATTATCAAATATAATATATTTGTATTATAAAAAAATATATCTTTGCGCCCAAATTTTGAATAACGATGGTAAAAAAGAAAGATGTTACGGAAGAACGGATAGAAGCCGTTGAAGAAGCACTTAGTAAATCGGAAATGTTTATTGAAAAGAATCAAAAGATTCTTATAATTGTCATTGGAGCGATAGTTCTTATTTTTGTACTTTTCTTCGGATATAAGAAATATGTGCAGAATCCAAAGGAAAAAGAGGCAGAGGCAGCTATGTTTAATGCCGAGTATTATTTTGATCAGGACTCGGTTAACCTTGCTTTAAACGGTGACGGTGAAAGGCTTGGTTTCCTTGATATTATAGATGATTATGGCTCCACAAAATCAGGTAATCTTGCAAATTATTATGCCGGTATTTGCTACCTCAAAATGGGTGAGTATGAAAACGCAATTGATTATCTGAAAAAATTTGAGAGTGATGATCAGATTGTTTCAAGTATGGCTTTGGGTGCAATAGGTGATTCCTATGTTCAACTTGGGGATATTGATAAAGGAATTGATTATTATTTGAAGGCGGCAAAGAACAATGAAAATGAGTTTGTCTCACCTCCGTTCCTTATGAAGGCTGCCTGGGGATATGAAGTCAATAATAAATGGAGTGATGCTCTTGATACTTATAATAAAATTAAAAAAGAGTTTCCCAAATCAAGGGAAGCAAGAGAGCTTGAAAAATATATTGCCAGAGCAAAAGCCAAGCTCGGCGAATTATAAAAGTATGAGTGACTTTGAAGATAAAAGCCTGTCCGGTATCCGGACAGGCTTTTTTATACCCGAGTGATTATTAATAAATGCTACCTTTGTCCGTATCAAAAAGAGTATGATGAAAGAACATGATGTCAGAATAGTTTTTATGGGGACGCCTGATTTTGCCGTAGCCTCCCTTGATATTCTTGTGAGGAACGGGTTTAACGTTGTCGGTGTTATTACGGCTCCCGACAGGCAGGCGGGAAGAGGAAGGAAACTTTCGCAATCACCTGTGAAAAAATATGCACTTGAAAACGGGTTAAAGATTTTACAACCCGAAAGATTAAAGGATGAATCGTTTTTGAAAGATTTAAGGTCTTTGAAGCCCGATTTGCAGGTTGTTGTTGCCTTTCGGATGCTTCCCGAAGCTGTTTGGTCCTTGCCTCCTCTCGGTACATTTAATCTTCATGCTTCATTACTTCCGCAGTATCGCGGTGCCGCCCCCATAAATTGGGCTGTTATTAACGGGGAGAGAGAAACGGGGGTTACTACTTTCTTTATTGATAAAGAGATTGACACCGGTAAAGTAATTATGTGGAAAAAAGTTGATATCGGTGAAGATGAAACCGCCGGTGAATTACACGATAAATTGATGATTACAGGTGCCAGTCTTGTACTTGATACCGTGAAGAAAATATTGACCGGTGATTTTACTTTGATTGATCAGAAAGATATCGAAGTGGATACCGGCACTCTTCATTCTGCTCCGAAAATTTTCAAAGAAGATTGCCGCATTAACTGGAGCAGGGATGTGTCTTCTGTTTTTAATTTCATCAGAGGATTAAGCCCCTATCCGGGAGCTTTTACGGAATTCCTGTCTCCGGACGGAACTCACCACTTTGTGAAAATTTTTAAAGCAACAAAATCGGAATCGGCAAAAACGACAAAATCGGGAATATTAAATACGGATGGAAAAAACTTTATCAAAATTTCAGGTAAAGATGGATACATTAACATAACTGAACTTCAAATTGCCGGGAAAAAACGTATGAAAACAGAAGAATTACTTCGTGGTTTTCACATAAATAATGACTGGAAAATCATTTAAGACTTGCAAAAAGTAGCCGAATAACATAAAATTCCAATATTTTTTTTGTAGTAATGGCGGTACTTTTAGAGACTGCATACCCTGAAATGCCCTGTTTTTGGGCGTTTCAGACTCGAAGTTATTAACAAAAACGCTGAATTATTAACAAAATCAAGGGTTTTAGCGATTTTTACTTGACTTTTCATAATATTGAATTATATTTGCATCAACTATTAACAAATAAAAATTTTAAAAAATGAACAAAGCAGAATTAATTGATGCAATGGCAAGCGAAGCTAACTTAACAAAAGCTGATGCCAAAAGAGCTCTTGATGCATTTGTTGGTGCAACAACTAAAGCTCTCAAAAAAGGCGACAGAGTCGCTCTCGTTGGATTTGGTTCTTTCTCGGTAGCAAAACGTGCTGCAAGAACAGGAAGAAATCCTAAAACAAATGCTCCTATTCAAATTCCGGCTAAAAAAGTTGTGAAATTTAAACCAGGTAGCGAACTGTCAGATACAGTTAAATAAAAACCGGATCAACAGTTAAATAGAAATCCTCCAAATCGGAGGATTTTTATTTTTTACAGAAGTTTTTTCTCATCAGCTATAACGAACCTGTAGGGCAATAAGGCGTCCTCCTCTGCATAATCCACACCGATTCGGGGTAATTTCAGAATATTATCATCTTTAATATTCACACCTCTGTCTTCAACCCAAATCCTGTTTCCCGTCAATGATTCACCGGTGTCCGTTACATTTATTTTTAATGCTTTTGAAACTTTACCCGGACCGTCTGTAAACCCTTTTATAGTGATTTCCCTTCCCATTCGGGCTTCCATAATCTCTATTCCCTCAATTGGAATAATTGCCCTTAACAATACAGCATCCGGCTTCTCTTTTTTGTTCGTTACAAAATTGAACAGGTTATGCATCCCGTAACAGAGATAAACGTAAGCAACTCCTCCTTCCGAATACATAATTTCAGTACGTTTTGTCCTTCTGTTATTATAGGCGTGTGATGCTTTATCCGAAATGCCTGCATAAGCTTCGGTTTCAGTGATAATACCACCGGTCAGTTCGTTATTTGTAAATGTGAAAATGAGCTTTCCAAGTAACTCTTTTGCAATTTTTGTAACCTGACCCCTTGTGTAAAATGATTTGGGGAGTTTTGTATTTCTGTTGTCATATTTTCTTTCTATGATTTCCAAAGCAACTTTTTATCTTTATTGTAAATTAACTTATCATTATCAAGTAACCATTGTATGACTTTTAATATGTTATCTTCATTTACACCGTCTAAAATCTCTGTCAATTCGTTTACGGAACAAGGTTTTTCTTTAAGATGCGGTTTTATTCGGTGAAGAATATTATCAAATGCCAGCTCACTGAGTTCAATCTTATTTCTTTTTACGCAAACATCACATCTGCCACACCGTTTTGTGTCTTTCTCTCCAAAATATTCAAGTAGCAGGCTATTCCTGCATTTTGTTTTTGAGGTGATATATTTAATAACCGCATCAATCCTCCTTTTGGCCGATTCTTTTCTGTTTCGGTAATGTTCATCGGAAATGAAAATATCTTTTGCATCAATTCGCTCGGTTAGAAAAGTCAGCTGTGGTTGATTTTTACGTTTGACATAAACAAGAATATTAAACTGCTCAAGGGTCCGGAGTAGATTGATAGTCCTGTTTTCGCTTATTCCCAACCGTGATGCAATCTGACTTTCGCTAATCTTCACAAAATCGGTAAACAACCCGCTGTAAGAGCGGAGCAGCACTTTTACAAACTTATCATATTTTGGGTTTTCGACCTGAAATTTATAAATATCTTCCTTATTTACCTTGAGATGTATTTTTGAATCTGCTTCCGAGAATTCCTGAAGCATTATAAATCCCTCTTTTTCTAAGAATCTGAGGGCATTGTATGCAATAATCCTGTTGAAATTGTAATTTGTACAGAACTTTATTATGTCAAAGTCAAAACTTGCATCTTTACCGCTTCCGACAGCAAGTTGAAGATAGTTACCGAGCGCCCGGTAAACCCTTTTTATCGTTTCCATCGGAGGAAAAGCCGTTTCAAAATGACTGTTCAAATCTGCGAGATCACCATTATCATATAAAAGCACTGCGTAGGAAAGTTTTCCGTCCCTGCCTGCCCTGCCGGCTTCCTGAAAATAGGATTCGATATTATCGGGAATATCCATGTGTGCCACGAACCTCACATTCGGCTTGTCAATTCCCATTCCAAATGCATTGGTTGCAACCATAACCCTGGTTTCACCTTTCATCCACAAGTCTTGTTTTATATCCCGTGTTTTCTGATCAAGCCCGGCATGATAGAAATCGGCCATTATGTGATTGGTAACCAAGAAATTTCTTATCTCAACCGACTTGCGGCGGCTTCTGACGTAAACAATTCCGCTACCTTTCAGGTTATTGATTACTTTTAACAGTCTGTTAAGTTTATCTTCTTCTTTCAGAACGACATACGTCAGGTTTTTGCGCTCAAAAGATGACCTGAAAACATTTTTCTCACTGAACTCAAGTTTTTCCTGTATGTCGGGAATGACATCGGTGGTGGCTGTTGCGGTAAGTGCAAGAACGGGTACTCCGGGTAGTTTTTTTCTTATTTCGGCAATTTTGAGATATGACGGCCTGAAATCATATCCCCACTGAGAAATGCAGTGCGCTTCGTCAACAGCCAGTAAATTCACACTCATTCTGTCAATGTTGTGAATTATCTTGTCCGTTTCCAGTCGTTCGGGTGAGAGATAGAGAAATTTGACATCATTATAAACGCAATTATTAATAACTACCTCTATTTCATACGAGGTCATACCCGAATGTATTGCCAGCGCCCTGATTCCTTTTTTTTGCAGATTTTCCACCTGATCCTTCATCAACGCGATGAGGGGTGTTACAACAATACAAAGTCCTTCCATTGCAAGTGCAGGCACCTGAAAACAGACTGACTTTCCGCCTCCGGTAGGAAGAAGCGCAAGAGTGTCGCGACCTTCAAGTACGGAATTGATAATATCCTCCTGTAAGGGTCTGAAAGTTCCGTATCCCCAATATTTTACAAGTATTTGATGAATGTCCAAGTTCATTTCCTCCCGACACGAAAGTAGTAATTATTTTTAGAAAAGTAGTAGTTTTTGAATATATTTTCCCGGACTGAACCTGTAAGGTCATATCAACCGACTCATAAACTTTGCAATTTCTCTTTGATGCAGTTGTTTGAGTTATAGTAAATTTAACTCGAAGAAATTTGTATTTATGTTCAGAATCAGTCTATTTGACGACCCGCGAAATTTGGGGTTCACGCTAATTCCCTTAGGGTCGGTTATTCTGAATTTATTTAAAATATTCACACTACCGTAATACGGTTCTGAATTTTCGCAATAAATATATTGATTTTGCATTTTGTTGTGTATGAGTTCATTGCGTTGAAACCTGATGCCTTTGTGGTTCTTAGTGTCTTTGAGACTTAGTGGCAAAATATCAGGAAATTAGCCACAAAGACACGAAGGCTCAAAGAACACACAAAGAAAGGATAATGAAAGGGACGTTTGTGAAGAATTAAAAGGTTTTCGGTACAAAACCATCTGCATTTACTATGGAAGAGCTGCTACCGGTGGCTTTTATGACAAACATCCCGAGTTTTTCGGCCATTCTGTCGGATGAGCCGTCGGCGGTTATGAAAGCCACTGCACTGTAGATTTTTGTTTTCTGGAATATATTCTTTTGGTTTAAGAATTATTTTTACTATTTTTGTAAAAAAAATATTATGGGTTTGGCACTTACAAATAAAACGATTGATAAATATTTCGGTTTTTTAATAGAAATGGATGATTTTTCTAAGAAATTGCTTATTAGGAAATTAACTGAATCAATTGATATTAAAAAAGGTAAAAATATTGATTTAAGTAGTCTTTATGGTTCGTGGGACGATGAAAGAGACTCTGATGAAATCATAAAAGATATAAAGAATTCAAGAGTTGAAAAACAAATCCCTATAGACTTTGAATGAAATTCTTACTTGACTCAAATATCTGTATTCACTTCTTTCGGGGTAAGTTCAATCTGCTTGAAAAGTTTGAGGAGATTGGATTACATAACTGTGCAATTTCAGAAATAACTTTTGCCGAACTTGTATATGGTGCAGAAAGTAGTAGCAATCCTTCAAAAAACCATTCAGTTCTTAATCAGTTTATAGACTTAGTCACTGTTTTACCAATTTATGACTCCATTTATTTATTTGGAAAAGAAAAGGCACGTCTTAGAAAAAATGGGATATTAATAAGTGACTTTGACCTGTTAATTGGTTGTACGGCTGTTGAAAAAGAATTGATTATGGTTACGGAAAATATCAGGGAATTCGATAGAATCACTAATATAGAGATCGAAAACTGGATTAACAGATAGTATCGAACAATTAAATTTCAGACCCTGCTTGCCTGCGCTCATTCACCGGTTTAAATGCGTTAGACAATTCCAATATTCCTACCATAATCCCGCAAGGTTATTACTGCCCGCAGGCCGGCGCACAAACCTTACGGGATTAGAATCACCTAAAATAAATACTTAAAAAAATTTGCTTTTCCCGAAGATTTATTATATTTGCAAAGTAAACCGTTGCCCGATGGTCAGGATGATGAAACATATAATTATCTGTTTGCAATCATTACAAATGATTGAGTGTCAGACGTTTACTCCCCCCCCCCATTAAAAATTTTACCATACGAAAACAATAAAATCCCGCGAAATTATGACAAGCGGAAACAACATAAAGGCAAATTACAGGATAAAAGTAAAGGTTCAATTACCGGAAACGACATATTCCGGACCGGGAAAAACAGGTTCATAGCGAATAGCCGCTTTCCGGCGTGCCGGATGACGGAAGCGGCCGTAACGGAAATTGCAACGGGTCGGAGTGGCGTTTGACTCTCATATCCGGCAAACTAAGGGGAAGGGCCGAATCCCCAACCGGACAATTCCAATTGTCTGAAAAAATTAATTCATTAACTCATTGAAAAAAATTAAAGATATGAAAAAAGGAATTATTGCAACAGTTTTATTGTTTTTAATATGAAAAAGTAAAATGAAATGAAAAAATTATCTTTTTTTATTGGTATAACAATGGCTGTTATGGTTAACGGACAAAATATAAATACTCAATTTCCAAATCTTAAAAACGGAAAAGTTCCCGATTCCAAATTGGTAATGAAAGCAAATAGTAATTCGGATACTGTTTGGATTTATAAAATAATGGAATATTATAATTGGGAAGGAAATGAATATGTGCCGTTTTTATATGAAGTATCGGAGTATAAAAACGAACTTTTTCCTGATAAACCGTCAAGATTAATTAGTGTTGATCCCTCTACCAACGATTCTGTTGGTCATATTATTTATTATTATGATTCTTCAGGATATAAAACGCAAAGCCTTTATCAGGAATATGATTTTTCAAATAATCTGTGGGATAATATTGAAAATATATTTTTCTATTATAACAACAATAAATTAGATACCTGCCAAATAGTTCAAGAATGGAATAATGATTCTAATATATGGGTTAATTCCAACAGATATTTCGAAGATTATGACACAAACGGATATCAAACATTATATGCACAGGAAAAATGGGAAAACGATAAATGGGAAAGATTTTATGGCAACAAATACGTATTTGATGATAAAGAGTGTATGGATACTGCATATTGGTATGATTGGATTCCCGATGTAGTAGGGCATTGGCAAAAAGATTTGATAAAAATATGGCATTATGATTCTTGCGGAATAATATATGAATACATATTTAAGAAATGGGATATGTCGAGCCAAAGTTGGATTAATTACCAAAAATTTACCGATATTGAACACATAAATTGGACAGGCTGTCATGGTTACAATTACAGTTTTAGTGAGGATGAAGATCCCGAGTTTACAACTTTTACTTTTTATCATTGGTTCGGCGATCATTGGGAACCGATCAAAAGAACTGTAAATGCCACTGCCGATTCACTCGGAGGATTCCATTATGAAACACAGGAATGGAATGATAATCAATGGAAAGATATTTTTATTGTTGACAGAGTTGTTAACAAGGACGGATTTATAATTTTCAACAAAGTTCAGGTTAATCAGGACTTTCTCGGAGTTTGGAAAATTATTTTTGCGGATACGGTTTTATTGGAATATGACGGACCGAGATTGACAAAATACGAGGTTATGTGGCTTGATACGACAGGTGGAGTTCAACAATGGAAGCCATTTCAGAAATATTTATACAAAGATTATTTCTATGTTATGAATACTAATCGGTATCAACAAAATAATTATAATAAATATTTCAAAATCATCCCCAATCCCTCGAAAACCTCAATACAAATAGAGTTGAACGACAATACGGACAAGATAAAGTCCGTTAAGGTTTACGATATGGCAGGCAAAAGCATCCTGCAAAGGAAATACAACGCAAAATCGGTTAGGGAAAAGGTTAATATATCAAGTCTCACAAAGGGTGTTTACATTCTGAATGTGATTACAAAAGGCGGCAAGATGATGAAGGGAAAGTTTGTGAAAAATTAAAAGGCTTTAGGTATAAAGTCATCTCCATTAACTAACGAAGAGCTGCTACCGGTGGCTTTGATGACGAACATTCCGGCTTTCTCTGCCATACTGTCGGCAGAGCCTTCCACCGAAATATAGGCTACCGCACCGTAAATCTTTCTTTCTTTGTATTCGGGTAGATATTGCTTGGCTTTCCACAACTTTTCGTGAAAAGTTTTTATATCGTCGGGACGTAATGTTGTCTTTACTTCCACTATTACTATCTCTTCACCGTTTAAGGCTATAATGTCGTACTCGAAATTTTCACCGTTACGATTACCTTTTACTCGCTGTACGGTTCGCTCAACTTTTATACCTCTTTCATTTAACAATTTTACCAAATCGCCCTCAACAAGCGATTCGACAAGTTTTCCCCACTGCGAAGTAAATAGTGCAGATAACTCCTTTATTTTTTTGTCGGTTTCCTTAAACTTTTTGTCGGTTTCCAAAAATTTTTGGGAAAGCATTTCATCGGTTTCCTTAAATTTTTCCGACAATATTCGATCCGTTTCCATAAACATTTTCCACACATCTTCAAAACCCGAAGGCCTTTTGTACTGTTGAAGCGGTTCGTTTGCAGTATTTTTTATTTCTTTTTCCACAGTTTGAAGTAGTTTTTCACTTTGCGAAGGTACAAAATATTTCAAAATTCTCCAAGACTTTTTAGTTTTTAATACATCATCTGCTGTCGCTACTCCGACTTCAATCCCGCAAGGTTTTTCTCGCCCCGCAGGAAGGCGCGCAAACCATAATCCCGCAAGGTTATTCCTTCCCGCTGGCAGGCACACAAACCTTACGGGATGTTATTCCAACTTCAATCCGGCAAGGTTTTTCTCGCCCCGCAGGCAGACGCGCAAACCATAATCCCGCAAGGTTATTCCTTCCCGCTGGCAGGCGCACAAACCACAATCCCGCAAGGTTATTTCTGCCCGCAGGCCGGCACACAAACCTTACGGGATGTTATTCCAACTTCAATCCGGCAAGGCTCTTTCCGCGGGCTTTTAATCTGATTTCACTTATAATCAGCGTATTACTTCCATTTTGACATTTCATAAGCAAAAGCGGCATAAAAGGCAGAGGCTTTCACAAGGTCGTCAACGGGAACTTTTTCGTTGGGGGCGTGAGCCAACACTTCATTTCCCGGTCCGAAACCTATAACCGGAATGCCGTATATTCCGTTTATTGTAACTCCGTTGGTTGAAAAAGTCCATTTGTCAATCAACGGTTTTTCGGCAAAAAGACTTTCATAAGCTCTGACTCCGGTCTGTACTACGGGATGAGATTCAGGCATTTTCCAGGTAGGATAATACTTCTCCATTCCATACTCTAATCCTGTGTATGCCCGCTCTTTATAATTCAGCACTTCAACCTTTGCATTAAGTCCTTCAACAATATCCTCGATCTCCTTAACCGCTATTTCTTTTGTCTCGCCCCAGGTCAGCCTTCTGTCAAGGTGGAGCTTTGCAAAATCGGCTACCGCACACAACGAAGGGCTTCCCGAAACAAATTCCGAAATGGTGACACTTCCTTTCCCGAGAAACTCATCATAGGCAAGACGCTCATTCAGTTTCTCTATTTCCAAAGCGGCCTTTGAAGCCATATAAATGGCATTTTTCCCTCTTTCGGGAGCCGAGCCGTGAGCCGAAACTCCGTAAAAAGACACTTCAATCTCCATCCTGCCTCTGTGACCGCGATAGATATTAAGGTTTGTAGGCTCCGTGCTTATTACAAATTCAGGACGGATACCATCTTCTTCAATAATATATTTCCAGCACAATCCGTCGCAATCCTCCTCCATCACGCTACCGACGAAATATATTGTCATATCCTTATCAAAACCAAGCTCCTTTAGAATTCTTCCGGAGGTTACAAAAGCAGCAGGGCCACCTTCCTGATCAACACTTCCCCTGCCATGCACATACCCATCTTTAACCTCTCCCGACAGAGGGTCGAAATCCCAGTTTTCAAGATTGCCGAAATCAACGGT
>JALSSR010000171.1 GCA_026984135.1 Bacteroidales bacterium | reverse complement strand
CAGGTCTATTTATTTTTATTATTTTTCCAATTCAAACCTGCAAGGTTGCCAACACGAGGGCCTGTTGAAACCTTACAGGTTTTGTTATCTATATTTTTTCTTCTTCTTAAGACCTGTAAGGTTTGCACCGCAGCCTTGCGCGCAGGATGAACCTTGCAGGTCTATTTATTTTTTATTATTTTTCCAATTCAAACCTGCAAGGTTGCCAACACGAGGGCCTGTTGAAACCTTACAGGTTTTGTTATCTATATTTTTTCTTCTTCTTAAGACCTGTAAGGTTTACGCCGCAGCCTTGCGCGCAGGATGAACCTTGCAGGTCTATTTATTTTTTATTATTTTTCCAATTCAAACCTGCAAGGTTGCCAACGCGCTGGCTGTGGAAACCTTACAGGTTGTGTTATCTATATTTTTTCTTCTTCTTAAGACCTGTAAGATTTGCGCCGCAGCCTTGCGCGCCGGGTGAACCTTGCAGGTCCGGTCTTTTTTATATTATTTCTTTCTTTTAAAACCTGCAAGGTTGCCAACGCAAAGGCTGTGGAAACCTTACAGGTTGTGTTATCTATATTTTTTCTTCTTCTTAAGACCTGTAAGGTTTGCGCCGCAGCCTTGTGTGCCGGATGAACCTTGCAGGTCTATTTATTTTTATTATTTTTCCAAATCAAACCTGCAAGGTTGCCAACGCGAAAGCCTTGTGAAAACCTTACAGGTTGGTCAGAATCTTTTTTATAACAAATATAAATCATCAGGTCGTTGCTGATGATAAAAAATAAAATTATCAAGATTATCAAATAATTCAATTACCTCATTCCTACTTAATCTGTCGTCATTATTATTAATAATTGGCTTATAACTCGAAAATTTCCAATCTTCAATGCTTTTAACAAAATTGTGATGTACCGGATTGTAATGTATGTAGTGAATAAGTTTAACCAAATAATCCTTTCCTTCTACTTTCTTCCTTTTAAACGAATCATTAAATAATGAACCTTTTCTATTATTTATTTTATTAAAAGCCTTAGCATATCCATTGAAAAAGTTACTGAACAATTGTATTATCCAGGATAAAAGTGTATTTTCATTAATCTGATTAGCTTTTGGCTTTTTTATACGAAATGCTTTGATTACCTCCTGTTTATCTTTAACTAAAATCAAGAAGTGAAAATGATTTGGCATTAAACAATAGCTATATGTATTTACAATCGAACCGACAAAATGAAAGTATTTATTTAAAAAATACCTGAAATTTTCATTATTTTCAAATAAATTATCTTTCCCGTTACTATGATTATAAATATGATAGAAGTTCCCCGGTTCCAGTAAAATTCTATTTTCAGCCATTTTTATTAATTTTTTCGTTTTTGACCTGGACCTGTAAGGTTTGCGCTCCAGCCTTGTGTGCCGGGTGAACCTTGCAGATCTGTTCTTTTTTATATTATTTCTTTTTTCAAACCTGCAAGGTTGCCAGCACGCTGGCAGTGGAAACCTTACAGGTTTTGTTATTCTTCTTCCTTTTCAAACCTGCAAGGTTACCAACACGAAGGCCGATGAAACCTTACAGGTCAGTATCCATTAATGCCATAAAGCAATCTTCGATATTTGCATTAATTCTTTCAACGGCAATATGTTTTTGACCTTTGTTTTTCAAAAAGTTTTCAATATCACTACTTCTAATACTATCATCATTAACCGTCAGATGGATGCTGTCGCCAAAACGATAAACGAAGATTGCCTTTTCAAAACTTTGTAAATCGCTTTCAAGATGAAACATATCCGAACTTTTAACAGCCCACAACGGGTTGGGATATGACTTCACAATGGTTTCGGGCGTCTCTATTTCAAGGATTTTACCTTTTTGTATCAAAGCAACTCTGTCGCAGAGGCTTGCCTCGTCCATATAAGGTGTGGAAACCATAATTGTTATATCCTTTTCCTTAAGTTTATTAAGCATTTCCCAGAATTCTTTTCTCGAAACCGCATCAACTCCTGTTGTCGGTTCATCAAGAAACAGCACTTCCGGTTTATGGATCAAAGCACACGACAATGCAAGTTTCTGTTTCATTCCACCCGAAAGTTTTCCGGCAGGCCTGTCTTTAAAAGGTTCGATCTGAACATAGATATCCTTTATAAGCTCATAATTTTCTTCTAATGTAGTTCCGAAAATAGTAGCAAAAAAGCGAAGGTTTTCTTCCACAGTCAAGTCAGCATATAAGGAAAACCTTCCAGGCATATATCCGAGTATTGTACGAAGTTTTTTATAATCTTTAACCGTGTCGTAACCATCCACGGTTGCTTTTCCTTCATCCTGTATTAAAAGTGTTGTCAGTATCCTGAACAATGTGGATTTACCTGCTCCGTCGGGGCCTATTAAACCGAACAATTCTCCCCGTCTCACATCAAAAGTAATATCTTTGAGTGCCGAAACGCTCTCATAACTTTTGCTTATATTTTCGACCGATATGGATACGGGGATTGCACTCATTAATCTTTTGTTGTCCTTGTCCAGTAAGTTGTACGCCCAATCAGCGAAATCCCGATATACCCTCTTACTTTCAGCTTGTTCATATCAATTAGCTCCATATAGCAGGAGTATGTACTTCCCTTTTTCGGGTCGTAAATTTCACCGTCTTCCCACTCCTGATCATCTTCATCCCAAACAAAATCATTCATTAATATTAGTCCTTTAAGAGGTCTTTTTTGTAACTCTTCATCATCATTATGTTTGTCGAGTTTTGCTTTTCCTGTCTCTTCATCAATCGGATTCAGGAGCCAAATAAGTTTACCGTAATATTTGCCGTTTTCTTTATAAATTTCGACTTTACCATCTTTTTCTTCATTGAACCAAACTCCGAGGATATCATCGGCTTTGAAAGATTGTGCCAGCAGATTTCCTGCAGCAAATACAACGATCATCAGTGTCGTCAGAATTCTCATCTTTTTCATACTTAAAATTTTAATTAGTAATTATTTAATTTATTTATCAATTGTCAAAAGTTTGCTTCACCCGGCATCCCGATTTTCAGGCTTCCGTCATTCTTCACCCTTATTTTCACAGCATACACCATATTAACTCTCTCTTCTTTTGTCTGAATAATTTTCGGTGTAAATTCAGCTGTGGACGAAATCCAGCTAACCACACCGGTCAGTTTACTATTTTTCTTTTTAGTATCATCAATAAGCACTTCTACCTGCTGCCCCAGTTTAATATGCGGGAGTTGGTCGCCGCTCACATAAACCTTTAAGTAAAGAACATCGAGGTCGGCAATTTTAAATACCGGTCTGCCAAATGCAGTTATTTCACCCTGCTCGGCATACTTTTCAAGAACCGTACCATTCAAAGGACTTACAACTTTGCACTTTCTCACTCCCTCTTCAACCTGAGCAATTTGTGTCTTAATCACATCCATTTCAGACTGAATCGAAACATTCTGAGTATTTATGGATGATATCTGCGCATTTACCAAATCAATTTTCCCGTTAATATCATCCAACTGCTTTTGTGTTGCGGCACCATCCTTCAGCATCTTTTCAATCCTTGCTTTATCAACAAGTAAATTCTTTTTTTGCTGCTCCTGAACCTCTATCTGTGCTCTGATATTCTCAATTTTTGAAGCAACCGCCTTTTTTTGTGCCAGTAACTGCTGTTTTTTTAAAGTTAAATCGGTTGAATCTATTATTGCAACAACCTCTCCTCTTTTTAATTTTTGCCCCTCCTGAATATTCAACTGTAAAATTTTCCCATTGGCTTCGGAAGATACAATAACATCATCCGATTCAAAATTGCCATAGGCATCCGATAATTCTTCATTACCGGAGCAAGATGCTAAAATAACGGCTAAGATAAATATAATTTTTTTTGCTTTCATCTTTTTACACTTACTGTATTTAAACTTATAGATTCCCCAATGCAGCAATATAGTCAAGTTTTGCCTTTATCAGTTGTATTTTGTGTTTTTTCAGGTTCAAGGCAGCTTTAGCCTCCTCGTTTGCCTGTGTAAGGTATTCTGTTGAAGTTATCACTCCGTTATCCAGTTGAGAAGAGTATGCTTTCACGATTTTTTTACGCAACTGAATAATTTCATTATCCCTTTTTATTATTTCTTCATATTTTCGAACTTCCGCAATTTTACTTTGTAACTCAACTCTAAGGTTTTTATCAAATGTTTCCTTGTTTGTTGCCAGAATATCATTTTGAATGCTTAGAATTTTCTTTTCGTTATTAGTATGTTTCCAGTCCCAGATATTCCAGTTTAAACGCAAACCAATCATATAGAAATCATCGAAATCAGCATTTAGCATATCATAGCCCGGTCTGCCGTACCCTGCCTGGCCGAATGCGGAAAGATGCGGCATCCGCTTTGTAGCCGCAGTTTCTTTTAAGGCGGTAAGTTTGTTTTGTTGCAACGTCATAAGTGAATATTCAAGCCTGTTGTTTTGAAATTTACCAATGTTAACTTTGGGATCGGGTATAACCATCTTTGTTTCGTCCGAAACATTGAAACCGGTCAGTTCATTGATACTTTTGTAAAGTGCCTGTGTTGCGATTTGAGTTTCACTTATTTTCTGCTCCAAACCGATTATTTCGGCTTTTATAATATCGGCATTTGACGGTAGTATTACACCATTTGCAACTCCCGATTCAACTTCCGAAAGTTTTGACGACAGATTTTCTTTTAGAAGTTCAAGAGTTTTCTCTCCCTCTTTCATTATCAGGATATTAAAATAAATTGCAGTAATGCGTTCCTTCAGTGAGTACAACTGAACCTCCACATTTTTCTTATCAATTTGAAAATTTATATTTTCCACATCTTTCATATGAGATGTTGTTCCTCCATCGTAAAGCGATTGACTTACATCAAGAGATATTTTGTACCAGTCGTTACTTAAAACGGGAAAGTCAATGGGGACGGGTATATCGCTGACAGGAATTTTTGTGACATCCGACTGGTAATGAGCCTGTCCGTTGAGCATAAGTTTGGGAAGATAATTTTTCCCGATATTTTTCACTTTCAATCCGTTTGATTCGGACAACAAAGCAAACTGTTGTGAAAGGGGATATTTGCTAATGGCGCTATCGTAACACATTTGCAGTGTTATCATCTTCTGCCCATTACTATTAAAGGCAAAAAAAAGGATCAAAAAAACCGGAAAATATTTAACTCTCATCCTTTAAAATTTGTTTCGCACGAAAATACTAATTTATTTGTTTGCAGTGATAAAGTCTATGTAATTATCTTGTGTAATTATTTTCGTTTCGTGTTCGGGATATGCCTGAAGGAATGTTTTAGGGAAAGAATATTTTCTGCTCTTGCCCCATTTAAACTCAAAAGCATACATTTTACCGTTCTATTGTTACCTATAATTTGTTTTAATCTTATTGACCCCACTTCTTTCAATAATAATCTTACTTGTGATTCATCTCCGTTAAGCCATAGAATTTTATTATTTATTCTTCCGTCTATTTCTTTTAATAATGTTGTTTTTCCTACTTGCCGTGGTCCCAGAATGATAATTGCTTTTCCGGAATTTAACCGGTTATCTATTACTTGTTCCAGTTTTCTTTTTATCATTGAAATACATTTTTGGGGCAAAAGCAATAAAATTCTCGATTACAATCGAAATATTCAGTTAATTTTCTCGATCGCAATCGAGATTTTTAAGTAAATTTTTCGATTTGATATTATTTCA
Source organism: Bacteroidales bacterium (assembly GCA_026984135.1). Classification (GTDB taxonomy): domain Bacteria; phylum Bacteroidota; class Bacteroidia; order Bacteroidales; family JAADJA01; genus JAADJA01. The sequence goes on along the minus strand of JALSSR010000171.1, from coordinate 5,031 downwards.
ATTAATCAGCAAACTTAAACGACCAAATAATGGATTCGAGTTGCATAACCATATTACGTTTGGGGGCATTGGGCGCATAGACGTATCCGTCAATGGTAATTACCTTATTTCGTTTTTCATCAACAAGTGTATAATTTATGAAAGGTCCTCCCATAAAGTCGCCCTTGACCTTCCACAAGCCACGTGTTTCGACGGCAAAAAGGCCGTTAAAGTCAATACGTTTACTAACGGGTTTGATATAATCATTCGATACCGACATAAATGAACCTTCCGTAGGGCCCGGGATATATGCTTTTGTAATGGAATCGCGATAAGAGATGATCCTTTTTAAATTAAAAGCAACAGTATCGGTAAAATCATAGGTATATATAATTAAACCCTGACTGAATTTTTCCGTCTCTTTTCTGATCCACATAAAGTTTGCATACTTTTTAGCAACGTAAAATCCACCCGGCATTGTCAATGAAAAATTAAAGTTCTTCTTTATCTGCTCCTGAAGAGGGTAATCCCTGAAAGCATCAAAAGTACTTATTAACCTTTCTCTTTCAGATTCTTCAAAGGTTTTCAGTATAAAATCTTTCTTTTCTTCAAAAAATGAGATAAAAGTTTCGGCATCAGGTGCCGTTATTTTAATTACCTTTTGCGGTTTGGCCCATACATTTTTTCTGGCTTGCATCTTGGCGGTTTTATACTTTTTGGCAATATCAATAATAAATATGCTATGGTGAGGTCTTAGCATCTTAGAGCTCATAAAGCTTGCTTCGGGAGCAAACACAAGACTGAAATAGGGCTCAGGTTGAGGAAGTTGCGGATATTCCTGCCCTAAGAATGCCCTGATTGAATCGCCGGCAACTCCTTTCCACTGAACATCCGATTTCATAACCACGATTATTTCGGCTGTTTTCCCCGATGACCTCTGCCCCGTTGTTTTATCATTGCTACAGGAAGTAAGAAAAAATAATATGAAAAGTGCACTACCAAAGACAAACCATTTGAATTTCATAATATCTGTTTTTAAACTTAAAGACAAAGATATTATAAAAACGGGTATGGGGCTGTTTTATTCTGTTAAAAAATTTAAAGACTATTTTATCATAAATTTCCGTACCGAAATATTATCACCTGAAATAATCTTTAATAAATATACTCCGCTTTTTAAGTCTCGCATATCAAATGAAAGAGTCTTTCTGCCGGTCGTATTAAATATTTTATTAAAATGTTTGATAGATTGTCCTTCTATTGACAGGATTTCAAAGTCGCAAATATTATTAATAACATTGGTTATCTCAACATTTAAGGAACTGCTAACGTGATTTGGAAAAATCCTGATATTATCCATATTTTCGCTTTCGTCAATACCCACTTCAAAGTCAACTATATAATTATCAATGAATATTCCGCCACCGTTATCTCCCACCACTTTAAAATCCAGATTAAAATCCTCATCTATATCATAAAGGTAGGTTTTAAAATATGTCCATTCGTTTACCATTTCCAATGGCCCGGCAAGCAGGGTTCCATCCTGATAAAGATATAATTTATCATAATCTCCGTTGTTTTCGGGAGTTTTATAATAGAAACTCACAAATATATCGGCACAGATAACAGGTGTAATGTACTGCGGCCCGCATTTAGTCACTGCTCCCGGTGTTTCAGAGTACCATGCCAGCGAATAGCCACCTTCATATGAAACCGTGTCGCAATGATAAAAATTATCGTTTCCAACGACTGGCGAAGAATACCAGTTAATGCAACCATATTCAAAATCCTCGAAATACGGAACTGTATATCCACCGGGAATAGCCATTAAAACAGTGTTTGAAGGAGGTGATGTTCCGTTGGGATCAATGTATCCGGCGACAACATAAAATTCATTGTATGAAGAGAAATAAACGTCAAGTATATAAGAAGTTCCGGTTATGGAATCAATTTGTTCCCCGTTTTGAAAAATCAGATAGTATGCCGGTGATGCAGTTGACGGCATGTCCCAGCTAAGCTCAAAAGCGCAATTTCCCATCATTGAAACCATAAAGTTTTCAGGCGGCGGAAAATCAAATTCACCATCCTTGTAAATTGAGTATCCGCAATCCCCGCAAAAAGCTACTTTATATGATATTCCGTCAAATTGTTTTACATAATTAACATCTATTGAAAAAGAGTGGAAAAACAATGTTAAAAAGGTGATAAGTAATGTATATTTTTTCATAACAATAAATTTTGGTAAACAAAATGCAAATTTAACACACTCACATTTAAAAGTCAAGTCGAATTTTTATTATTTTTGCAATATGGTTTTAGTGACAGGCGGCACAGGTTTTCTCGGCGCTCATCTTCTGTATCATCTTCTGAATGAGGGTGAAGATGTGCGTGCACTAAAAAGATCCGAGGCACAACTAGATGTTACGAAAGTCGTTTTCTCATATTACCATCCCAATCCGGAAACACTTCTTGATAAAATCGAATGGGTGGAAGGCGATTTGCTTGATATCTTTTCCCTCGAAAATGCTATGGATGGTATAGAAGAGGTCTATCATTGCGCTGCACATGTATCATTTCTGCCTGCCGACAAAGATATAATGATGAAAACCAATATTACAGGTACTGCAAACCTTGTAAATATAGCTCTGGAAAAGAAGATAAAAAAATTCTGTCACGTAAGTTCCATTGCCGCTATCGGCAGAGCCGACAATGATAAACCGATTAACGAGGAGGTGGTTTGGAAAACATCTAAAAAAAATTCAAACTATGCCAAAAGCAAGTATGGTGCCGAAAAAGAGGTGTGGAGAGGAATTGAAGAAGGATTAAACGCCGTTATTGTAAATCCTTCGGTTATTTTGGGTCCGGGTGACCTTCAAAGCGGTGGAGGCAAACTTATCAGGATGGTCAGAAAAGGTTTCGGATTTTATACAGAAGGCGTTAACGGTTATGTGGATGTGAGAGATGTGGTAAAAGCAATGTATTTGCTTATGAAAAGTGATATTACAAATGAAAGATTTATCGTGTCGTCTGAAAATGTTTCCTATAAGGATATAATTTCAACCATTGCGGAATATGTTTCCAAAAGGCCTCCGCGATTTAAGGCTACTCCTTTAATGAGCGAAATTGTATGGAGACTTGTCAAGTTGCAAAGTATGATAACAGGCAAAAAGCCGTTTATCACAAAAGAGACGGCAGAGACGGCAAGAAATAAATACTATTATACAAGTAAAAAACTGGTTGATGCCCTTGATTTTGAATTTATATCCGTAAACGACTCTCTTTTCGATAGTTGCGAACTATTTTTAAAAGTTGTTGACTCTAAACCGGAGCAATGATTTGTATAAATTATTTTTCTTCATAAATAACCGTAAGCAAAGTTTGCCCCACAGCTTTAAGAGTCTCTTTGGAAATGGCATCCATATTGTCTTTGGTTGTATGCCAGTATTCAAAGAAACTACCGTTAGATGACTCATTATCAAGATGTATAATATCTATCGTAGGTATTCCGGCATTCTCGTTAACGGGTAAATGATCATCATCAATATATCCAACCTTTTCAAAAATAAAGTCCTGACCGTAGCCTGCACGCCCGGCGGCAGTCCAGACTTTTTTAACTACATCGGCGGCATACATCATAGAATATCCCTCCATATAGAATTTTGCACCTTTGGCTCCAACCATATCAAGCAAAATACCGTATTTAGCATTGTAATCGGGGTCGTGGAGATTTTTTGACCAGTATCTGGCGCCAAGTGCCCAGGAATCGTTATCGGAATAACTTCCGTAATCTTCGAGATCGAAAAAAATAGCGTCCACTCCTATTTCCGGTTTTGAAATACTCATTTGCCTTGCTATTTCCAAAATCACACCTACTCCGCTTGCCCCGTCGTTGGCTGCATCAACAGGAATATTATGTTTTGAAGGGTCGGGATCTTTATCTGCCCAGGGCCTTGAATCCCAATGCGAACACAAAAAAATGCGGCTTCTTGCCTTGGGATTGAAAGAGCCAATAATATTCTTGCCGTTCAGAGTTGTTCCGTCAAAAGCCCGTGTTTTAAAAGACTGGAAGAAAGCAGTGTCGGCGAACTCTTTCAACTTATCTAACAGGTAACCGGCACAGGCTTCATGTGCAGAAGAACCGGGAACACGCGGTCCGAAATCAACCTGTTTCTTGACAAAAACGTAAGCCGAATCGGCATTGAAGTCAGGAATCATTATATGTGTTTTATTCTCTTTAGGATTGTTACGGGATGTTTTCTTTCTGCTGTTGTCCGAACAGGAAACAAAAAACATAACGGCAAAAAGAGACAACAAAAAAATTTTAGTACTATTTTTCATCTACAGGTGATTAAAATTAAGGTTGCAAATCTACTAAAAGATATCCAAAGGTTCTCCGAATTTACCCGTGAAAACAATTTCATTGAAGTTCTTTCTCTCCCTTTCGGCTGTTTCTAACTTTTTAAGATTGGGATGAAGCATGTAAGACTCACCGGGATATCCAACGGCTATGACCGTCTCCGGTTTATATTTTGCAGGTACCGAAAACCGGGCAACTATCTGTGCGGGGTCAAATCCTCCCATCTGATGGATATACAATCCCTCCTGCATTGCCTGAAAAGTGAGATGGGCAACTGCTTGTCCCACATCATAATTATAACTGGGATTTATCTCCTCTTTTCCGGTATAGACTTTCTTTCCCAAACTCACGACCAACACCGGAGCAAAGCGTGCCCATAGTCTGTTGAACTCCACTAAGGATTCATAAATGTTGTGATATGTATCGTCACCTTTAAATCCCACAATAAACCGCCAGGGTTGCTCATTCATTCCCGAAGGGGACCAGCGTGCAGCCTCGAAAAGTCTTTGCAGTTGTGCCTTTTTTACTGTTTTATCGCTAAATGCCCGCGGGCTCCACCGCTGTTTTAGTAGCGGGTTAATCTCAAATTTCGTTTTTGCTTCTTTGTTCATATCTGTTTTTGTTTAATTTTTAAATTCCTCACGCAGCGACGCAGCGACGCCACGTTTTTTCCTTTCCGAATATAACCTCACGCA
>JALSSR010000170.1 GCA_026984135.1 Bacteroidales bacterium | reverse complement strand
ATTCCTCGAGGGTCATATAGGTTGGGGGTCTGAAGTCAATGTCTCCGATCTTATGTCTCAGGATATATAGTCCGGTTGTGGGGTCATACTCAACATCCGATTTGACGCCGGAAGGGAGATTTAACAACATTGGATCGGTATTTTCTTTTCCGGTATAAGGAAACCCCTCATCCTGAAGCGGATAAATGAGGTCAATATGCTTCGTGGTATCTCCCGTTTCCGTACTGTCGGGAGGGAAAATGAATTTATTCAGGGTATAGTGATTGTCAGCATAATACTTCTTATCCCATGAATTTCCATATCCCACGGAGAAAATCAGTACCAGAAAAGCAACAATAAAACAATATCGAAATATTCGCTCCAAACAAAAACCTTATTTACAATATTTTTAACGCTTCTTTAATTAATGTTTCAACGGGAACATCGGTTCCCAGTTTATTAAATACCTTGTTGAGTGCCCTTTCCGCAACAGTTTTGTTAAAACCTAAAACGGTCAGTCCAGATAACGCCTCATCTTTATTAGTATTGTGTATTTCGCCAATAAATTCCTTCGAAAATCCGCCTTTTTCCAGTTTGTCTTTCAAATCAATAATAATACGTTGTGCCGACTTTGCACCAATCCCTTTTACCGACTGCAATACGGAAGGGTTGTTATTGACAATTGCATCAAGCAACTTATCCGTCGGCAGCGATGACAACATGAGCAAAGCCGTTGCACTCCCGACTCCCGAAACAGATATCAATTGGCGAAAAAGTGTCCGCTCGGCTTCCTCCGCAAATCCGTACAGGACAAAACCTACAGGTGTCGTAGCTTCATTTTTGATTGCAAAATGGGTGTACAACTTAAACTCCTTTTTATCTTTTAGCTTTGTAAAAGTATTCAGGGATATGTTTATCATATATCCGATACCGTTGCAGTCAATAACCACATAAGCCGGGTTTTTTTCAACAAGTTCTCCTTTGATGTATGAGTACATATAATTTCTCCGTTCTTAGTTCGTAAAATCAGGCTGCTAAAATAAATATTAATATGAAAGGATATTTACTTTATTTCAGATTTTATTCTCCAAAATTTCAACAAACAAAATAATCACCCCTACTTATACGCCATAATCATTAATACGCCGGCTATCCCTAAAAAACTGCGGTAGTGTTGGAAACGGAACAGACAATTATACCGAAAGAAAACAACTTTGCAAAAACACGATTATCTTTTATTTTATATCGTTGCGTTATGTCTTTTTCAATTATTGTTGTATAAATGCATCAAGGTATTCGTATATTTTATCAAAACCGCTATCACGTAATTCAACACCTTTGGGTAATGAAGTTTCATTGATGTAATCAAAAAACAAGGCTTCAAGATTGAGGTACTTGTTATCCGTATCTATATTTCGGGCTGTTAAATATTCTATGAACGAGAAGGGCAAAATAGAAATTTCAAGCAATGTACTTTTTCCTGACCTACGCAAGCCACTCACTACTTTAATAAGGTCTTTATTTCCAAGTTATCATTTTACTAAAAATTTCACTTTATTTATCAATTTTTAATACATCGTACAGATTTTTTTTCCATCAATTCAAAATCATCGGAACTATAAAACATGGTTGCTTTTGTACTACTGCTGCTGAGGGAAACGTAATAAAAACTTGCAACACCATAACCTTCCGGGTATTCCGAGGCTGTCCAAAAATCGGCCTGCTTCATTCGCTTTTGCAGACCCAGATCGTAATCGGCAAAACCGGCACCCAGGGCCGTAAATCCGCTGGTATTGGTCGCACCTTTATTGGGTGAATTCCAGTGTGTATTTCCGGTTTCTTTTAGTTTTCCACCGGCTACGTTGTTTCCTCCCAAATAATCGATAAGGATTTGCCATTCAGAGGAGTCGGGCAGGTGCCAACCATCCGGACAAATATCCAATGAATATGTGAACAGCTTCCCATAATTGCAACAATTTACTTCATGCGGGTCATTGGAGATGGAGCGAAGGTTTTCGGCCATCCAGGTTTGGTCTCCGATTTTAACGGTTTTATAAACCTCACCATTTCTCGTATCGGTAAAGCTTCCGTACTGAATATCAGGATTAAACTCTACAACATCTTTGGCACAGGATGTACAAAATATGATCAATACCAGTAGAACAGTTCTTGGTAATTTTTTCATAGTTTTAATTTTTATTAGTGAATCCGAATAAAATGATGATGCGCGGCGAACGAAAGGGGAATTCGTAGGTACGGGTGCAAGCAATCCGATCGGTTTCGATATAATAACTAAAAGTAATGCCGCCGCCTAATTCAATAAAAAATCCGGAGTT
>JALSSR010000169.1 GCA_026984135.1 Bacteroidales bacterium | reverse complement strand
GAGTACCAAGTCCTGTTACTACTACCCGCTTAAGCTCCATATTTACAGAGTTTTTTTACTTTGCGTTGTCTTCAATATACTTTATTGCATCTCCAACCGTGGCAATTTTTTCTGCCTGGTCATCAGGAATTGCAATGTTGAATTCTTTTTCGAATTCCATAATCAGCTCAACTGTATCAAGTGAGTCTGCTCCTAAATCATTTGTAAAATTTGCTTCCGGAGTAACTTCATTTTCATCAACTCCCAGCTTATCAATGATTATTGCTTTTACTTTTGTTGCGATATCTGACATATCTTTTATATTTTTAAAGGTTTAACGGGTGCAAAGAAATGAATTTTCTGAAAAATATACAAGTTTTTAATTTCTTTCATAAAAAAAATAATTCTCGTTTGTTACCTTAATTCGCATAAATACCGCACAGGTCAATGGGTTTGGCAATAACAACAAAACAGAAAAAAATTCTTTTACTTTTTACTTCAACCTTACATTTTTGTCAAAATATCTTCTTACTTTTGCTTTTATGAAGAATATTGCAATATTTGCTTCGGGAAACGGCACAAATGCCGAAAGAATTATTAAACATTTTATTAATAACGAAAGCATATCCGTATCCGGGATTTATTCCAATAATGAAAATGCTTTCGTTCTTACCCGCGCAAAGAATCTGAATGTGCCGACAATGGTTTTCAACAGAAAAATGTTTTATGAATCGGAAGTTGTTGTTGATCAACTAAAAAAAGATAAAACAGACCTTATCGTCCTTGCCGGATTTTTATGGCTTGTTCCCGGCAACATATTAAAGATGTATAAAAACAGAATTGTTAATATTCATCCTGCCCTGTTACCAAAATACGGAGGCAAAGGAATGTATGGCTCAAGGGTGCACGAAGCAGTCATAGAAGCAGGAGAAAAAGAGTCGGGAATAACGATTCACTATGTGAATGAAAAATATGATGACGGGAAAATTATTTTTCAGGCAAAATGTACTGTTAATAAAGACGACACTCCCGAATCACTTGCCTCAAAAATCCATAAACTGGAACACAGGCACTATCCCGAAGTTATTGAGAAGATTGTCATGTCCTTATAATAAGGCATTAGCAGTCGCCAGTCGGCAGTCGCCAGTCGGCAGTCGCCAGTCGGCAGTCGCCAGTCGGCAGTCGCCAGTCGGCAGTCGTCAATACAAAAGTTTACAATCATACAAACTTGACCGTAAGTAGGCACCAATAACCCGTTATAAGCATCCATTTCCCCATTCCTATTTTTTTCGCCGCGTCGTTGCGCCGCCGCGTGACATTTTTTCTCTCGCCGCGTGATTACTTTTCTCCCCTCAAGACCTGCAAGGTTATCTCGCGCACAAGCCGCCACGCAAACCTTACAGGTCTGTGCTCCTACCTCCTAATACGAGTTAAACCTCACAACCTTGTCAAACTTCTTTCTTATTTTCTTTCGCAAAGGATAATCTTTTTCAGGATATCCCAATGTAATAACCAACCCGATGGTTTTCTTTTCGGGAATATTAAGCAGCTTTTTAATCGGTTTTTCGTTGAACCAACCCAACATGCAGGTTCCGAGACCCTCCTCCGCAGCCTGAAGACAAAAATGTTCCGCCGCAATACCTATATCTATCAACGGGTATTCCTTGTTTTTAATAGCTGCCCCAATCTGAGTGATTATTTTAGGCCTTTCAATTACAAACACAACCAGCACAGGAGCCTCGACGGTGAACTTATTAAACCTTGCTATCGTATCGAACGTTTCTCTCGCAACCTTATCTTTCAATCCCGGCTCATCAACAACCACGAATGTCCAGGGCTGCGAATTGCTTGCCGAAGGCGCCAGCCTTGCCGACTCAAGACATCTTACCAACTTCTCCTTTTCCACAGGTCTCCCATCATATTTCCTTACACTTTGCCTTAATTCAACCAATTTTTGAAACTTCATAATATTTCTTATTTTACAAAAAAAACCTGAAACCCTCGTCCACCGTAGCTCGAAGAGCGAAGGAGTATCCAAACTTCCAAACTTCATAACTTCTAAACTTCATAACTTCTAAACTTCATAACCTCCAAACTTCCAAACTTCATAACCTCATAACTTCCAAACCACCATCACCCCGTCCCTCAATGGCAACAACACATTCTCAACCCTGTCGTCATTCTGCACAAAATCATTAAACTCTTTTATTCCTTTTGTCTCTTTATCCTCTTTGCCCTCCTCAGCAATCACTTTACCATCCCACAAAGCATTATCCGCAAGTATAAACCCACCTTTTCTCACCTTATCAAAAACAAGATGATAATAATCAAGGTAGTTCTCTTTATCCGCATCAATAAAAACAAGATCAAATATTTCATCAGTGGCAGGGATTACCTCAAGTGCATTTCCTATGTGGAGCTTTAATTTATCCCGCATCCCCGATTTCTCAAAATATCTCAAAATAAAATCCTCAAGCTCGGGATTTATCTCAATGGTATGCAAAACTCCCTCCCCTGCAAGTCCGCTTGCAAGACAAATAGCCGAATAACCCGTATATGTTCCTATTTCCAGAATCCTTTTCGGCCTGATCATCAGGCTTACCATCTCAAGAAATTTCCCCTGTATGTGACCCGACATCATCCTCGGAAAAAGCACCTTCACGTGTGTTTCGCGGTTCAGTTCCCCGAGCAATTCTGTTTCCGGTGAAGTATGTTCAATTATGTAGTTTTCAAGTTTTCTCTCCATATAAAAACGATTAAAATAAATCTGCTCCCGACATCATCACAAACCTTTACGGTACTTCTGCCCGTTCCTTAAAATGAAACACCCTTGTATAACACGGTTCTAAAAAAAATCAAAATCATTATCAGCAGGATAACAGCCGGTACACTAATACGATATTTTCCCTCAATTCTCATCACTGCAATTTTTTGAAGTGAAATACCGTTATACCTGAAAAGCGTTACTATTGATATCAAAAGAGGCGACAGATAAAGCAACAGCAGCTCAGTAGGATTATTCGGAAAATTCAGCGCATAAAGAATCGTGATTCCCAATAGATAAGGAATGATAACAGCACTGAAAATATAGATCACTCTCACTCTCGGTTCAATTAAAGCACTGCTGTTGGATGCCTGGAGGAATGCCCGGGTCATCATAAAACCGATTATCATTAATGAAACAACCGACAGGATTATAAAAATTATCTCTTTAATGTCGAACATATTGTTAAGGAAAAGCCATTCCGAAGCATAAATAAACCCTGTACGGGTTACGGCACCCGAGATGTATGCCCCAAAAAACAATGTAAACGAACTTATTGAAGCCCAGATAAAAAACAGTTTCATATAAACCGACCGGTATCGAAATACGATGAACAACCTGTAAAACAATATCCCCAACAGAAAACTAATAAAAGGTCCCATCCCGAATATCAACACCAGCACCTGTCGCGAATAAAGAGTGGAATAGGTATATAAAGGCCAGTATATCCTGTATGAATAAAGCTCCGAGGGGATGTTCAGTATCTTTGCCGTAAAAACCGTTACAAATTGGTTGATCAGATAAGAGATCAGAAAAGCAAGTACGAACAGAACAGTTGAATTAACGGCAACAGTAAGATATGCATTGCGCAACTCTTTTGTTCTCATCACGGCTTTAAAATGACCGATCTTTTCCGACACCGCCATCAGAAAGTTAGTTATCCACAACTTTCTAATCTTGAAGTAGAGACGGGTTGCCTTTACTATTTCCCGCGGGAAATTTACAATCCTCTTAATAGTATAATATCTGATATCCTTCTGAACCTGTTTTCTCAGGATCTTCTCCGACGCACTGATTTTTTTTCTCCGGACAGGTTTTCTGAAAAACTCCTTAATATTTCTCACAAAAGCACGCCTTTTCTCCCTTCGTATCCTCCGCTTCATAGGGATAACTTTCTCTTTCATCTCCATCTTCTGTCTTTTTACAGACTCCTTCTCCCTGCGCAGATACTCTTTCCTTTGTTTTTTGAGTCTGCGTTTCCGCTCTTTGATATGTCGTTTCTCTTCCCGGTTCATTCCGATGAAATCCAGTGCAAAAATAATAATTGTGCCCGCAAAGATAATATTAAAATGATATATTATACTAAAACGCATCGGGACGGACTTGTTTCACATCGTAAACTTTGCAAATTTTCTTTTATGTAATTACCTGAATTATTGTATATTTATCTCGAAGAAATTTGCATTTTCGTTCAGCATCAGTTTAAAAGGAAATTTCATCAACGGTCCCATACAAAAACAGAACAACCTCAAAACTTCCAAACTTGAAACTTCCAAACCTGAAACTTCTAAACCTGAAACTTCCAAACTTCCAAACTTCCAAACCTCCAAACTTCCAAACCTCCAAACTTCCAAACCTCCAAACTTCCAAACCTCCAAACTTCCCAACTTCCCAACGTCCTAACTTCCAAACCTCCAAGGTTCCCCCCCGCAAATCCCAACACAAACCTTGCAGGTTTAAAATTTTTTTCATTTTTTTCTTGCATCTTTATATATATTATTATATATTTGCATCCTGTTTTATTTCTAATGATGTTAGACTTAAAGACAAAGCCCCGTAATACTCTGAAATTGTTTATTTTATGAAAGAAATATGTCTTATTTAATTATTTTTTATTAACTTAAATTTTTTATCTTATGAGAAAATTTACAAAATTAATGTTGATCCCAATGTTGTTTATTACAATGGGATTGTTCAACCAAGTAAATGCCCAGTGTATAAGAACAAGTTCTTATGGCAGTGCAACGGTTGATGCAGGTGGTGCTGTTACGACCATCTCCACTTGTAATTTCACTTCGGAGTATTCCACGGTAAACGGGATTACAACCGGCTATACTTATGAGTTTACCTGTACACTTAGTGGTACGCATAAGTATGTAACATTAACCGATGCTGCAGGCGGAGGTAATGTATTGGCATACGGACCTTCACCGTTAAGTTGGCAGGCAACTTATACAGGTACCGTTTACCCGAATTGGAGCGATGACGCAGCTTGTAACTTAACAAGTTCTTGTCATACAACAACCGTTCAGGTATTGCTCGGTTGCGAAAACGGAAGCCAGTACCCAGCCAGTGCGGTTACCGTTGATCCGGGTGGTTCATTGACCACCATTAGTACTTGTAATTATGCAGGTGAGTATTCGCAGGTAACGGGCATTGTTGCAGGACAGGATTATCAGTTCACGATGAGTGATGTCGGAACCGGGACTTTTATCACCATTACCGATGGTCCTCCGACAGGTGCCAATATCTTGGCTTACGGTGCTTCACCGATAACAATCACAGCCACTGCCAATACGGATTTATATGTTCATTGGAATACAGATGATTTGTGCGGTACCGATGCGAGTTGCCATACCACAACAGTACAGTATCTTGCAAGTTGCCCCGATCCTTCAGCCCAAATAGAAACCAACATCACACAAACTTCTGCCGACCTCGGTTGGACAGAGAACGGTTCGGCAACTACATGGGAAATAGAATGGGGTCCAACCGGCTTTACTCAAGGTTCGGGTACAATGGTGACCGGTATTACATCTAATCCTTATAACTTAACAGGTTTGACGGCAGCTACCACTTACGACTGGTATGTACGTGCAGACTGCGGTGGTGGCTCTTATAGCAATTGGGTTGGCCCTAGCACATTTACTACTCTTTGTAATGCAATTTCCGCTTTTCCTTATACGGAAACCTTTGACGGGTTGGCAAACAGTTCTCCCGGATATAGCTGTACTGCTGACGGTAGCGTTGATTTATCTCCTGTTTGCTTCACAAATATTTCCGGTGATAACATAGATTGGGATATTTATTCAGGTGCAACAGGTTCCAGCGGTACCGGCCCATCCGACGATATAACCGGTGGTGGCAAATATTTGTATACGGAAGCCTCATCATGCTATAACAGTACCGGAGCTATTTTGAGCCCGGAATTTGATTTTAGTTCATTTCCGAATCCGAGACTTTCGTTTTCAAACCATATGTATGGTTCAAATATGGGTACATTAACTCTTGACGTTACAACAAATGGAGGTACAACTTGGACAACGCTATGGACACAATCAGGCGATCAGGGTAATCAATGGAATTTGGTTGTCTTGGATGTTTCCGCTTATGGTGGAAATGCAAGCGTCTTTTTCAGATGGACCGGGGTAACAGGGGGAGGTTACACTTCGGATATGGCAATTGACCAAGTTGTTATTGATCAATTACCTTTAGATCAAATGGACTGGTGTAACCTTCAATGGCCACCAAATGCGACTATTGACGAGTCACAAAACGCTACCGTTTATTCGCAGGGTTATGAGCCCGGCGTTACCGACTCTCCTGGACAAGGTGCCGGTATTGACGTTTGGATTGGCTACAGTACGACAAATACTAATCCGAATACATGGACCAATTGGGTTAGTGCAACATTTAACACGGACGTTGGCAACAATGACGAATATATGGCCGACCTCGGCGCTGCACAAGGGTTAGCACCGGGTACATATTACTATGCAAGTCGCTGGCAACTTAACAGCGGACCATACACCTACGGTGGATACAGCTCAGGTGGAGGCGGTTTCTGGGACGGTTCAACCTATGTATCAGGCGTTCTTACAATCAATCCTTATGTTGCATCCGTTCCTTACTATCAGGATTTCAGCGGCGGTGTGGAATGGCCTGCAGGTTGGTATGAAAGCGGAAATACTGCCGTTTGGAGCCTACAGCAATCTTTTGGCGGTGCCGATTACAGCGCATACTCAAGCTATAATAACCAGGGTGTTGACACTCTGTTTACCTGCCCAATTGACGCTACCGGAAAATCCAATCTCCACGTTAGGTTCTTCGGATATTGGAGAGCCGATTGGTCCGGTGCTACCCAAGACGGATATTTCTACGGTATGGACGGTACCAATACCTATCTTATTGACGAATGGCACCACAACAATCCTGCTTTAGAATTCGGATTCCATGAGTATGACATTTCATCCTGGGCAGACGGAAAGTCAAACCTCAGATTCTACTTCGCTCTTGATATGGGTGACGATTATTATTGGGTTGTTGATTACTTTGAGGTTAAAGAAGGTGCATTCGGACAGCACGGACTCTGGACAGGTAATACGGATAACGACTGGCATACGGGAAGCAACTGGGATGACGGTATCGTTCCTTTCTCAATGAGTACGGTTAATATCAATGCTGGTCTTACAAACTATCCGACAATAAATGCCGATGCCTATTGCAATAATCTAAATGTACAATCAACATCTACTGGAGATGCTTCACTGCTTGATAACGGTTATCTCTCCATTAATTCCGGTGTTAGTGTAGATCGTTACTTAAGTGCGGATCAATACCACAGCTTCACACCTTCGGTGGGCAGTCAGGTAGCAGGGTTATTCCACCTTCCGGGCTCAACCGGACTGGATGTTTATCTCTATTCAAACAACGAAGCAACTTACGATTATACCGAGATAGTACCCGTTACCACACCGCTTAATACTTTTGAAGGTTATATGGTATGGGTTGACGGTGCCAATGCTACACCTCCTGTTGGCGGATGGACCTTCACAGAAACAGGCGGTCCTTCTGATTTCAATACGGGTGCATTCGGTTCTGCTGATAATGTAACAATGTCGGATCCGGGTGGAAATCAAAGAGGTTGGAATTTCTTCGGTAACCCCTACACATCCGCAATTGACTGGGATGCTGCTTCCGGATGGACAAAAACCGATATTGACGGAACCATTTACATTTACAACGGTACACAATGGGCTACATATAATTCAGGTACCGGCGGAACAAACGGGGGTACACAATATATTGCAATGGGACAAGGCTTCTTCGTTCATAAAACAGACCTTGGCGGACCTTATCCGGAGACAGGTACTCTTACAATGGATAACAACGTTAGGGTTCACAACGGTGTTGCATATCTGAAAGAGACTATTGCAAACAAAGTATCTCTCAAAGTTGAAGGAAACGGATACAGCGACGAAACCGCTATACTCTTCCGTGATGATGCTACAGTCGGTTTCGACAGTCAGTATGATGCTTATAAGCTTGAAACAGAGCAGCCCGGAGCTCCTACTTTCTACTCCGTAGGGACTTCGAATCTTGCTGTAAATGTTCTTCCCGAGGCAGATTGGGTACAGCTTGGTTTCAAATCCACAGTTAACGGAACTTATACAATTTCAGCCGACGAGATCAACGACCTCGGAGATGTTGTGCTTGAAGATACTTTCACAGGCGAAATGACCGACCTCAATGCAGGCTCTTATACATTTAATTATACTGTAGGTGATAATGAGGACAGATTCATAGTTCACTTCTCACCATTGGGTGTTGACGAAAACGAAAGTATGTTCGATATCTATTCGCACGGCAAGAATGCTTACATTGTAGTTCCTGCCAATACAAAAGGCAACATTGTAGTTTATAATATGATGGGACAGGCAGTTGCCTCATCCGATATCACTACTACAAGAAATGTAATTCATATTGAAAACAGCGGTAATTATATCGTTAAAGTTATGAGTGATAATAGTGTCGTAACTAAAAAAGTTTTCATAAAATAAACCTTACATCCTCCCTAATCCCCTCCTCGATAGAGAGGGGAAAGGGAAGGACAGGTTAATTAAACTATTTTGAAATTTAAAAACAAACAGATATGAAAAAAGCATTAAGATCATTGGCCGTAGCAGGATTGTTTTTGACCCTACCGTTGCTTTCCTTGGCACAAACACCTCCACACCCTAATGGAGGAGGAGGACCGGGAGGAGGAAATACTCCCGTCGGCGGCGGTGCACCAATAGGTGGCGGACTTATTATTATGATGGTAATGGGTGCTGCTTACGGCTCTAAAAAAGCGTTTAAAGCCTTTAAATAAAAAGGATTAAAACAAAAACAAAAAGACTGACTCTATTTTGAGCCGGTCTTTTTTTTGAATCTTTCAGAACAGCCCAAAAACCCTTCGGGTGGCCGCCGGCCCTGCGCGCAGAACACCCGAAGGGTTGAGGCCGGTCTTGCACGCAGAACACCCGAATGGTTGAGGCAGCCCTGCGCATCCACAATCCTGAAAGGTTGAAACGAGGTTTTGGGCTGAAAAAAGAATACAAACACACCCCCGCTACCGCACTGTCCGGCACACCCCCTATCGGCCTGCACTGTATCCGGCGCACAGAGGGGAGTAGTCAGTCTTTCATAGATATTTTTATCATTCGATTCAAAGTTTGTCTATTAAACAATTTTCTAAAAAACCGTCCATAATCACAAAATAGGATTTCATTTTATTCCAAAAGCCGGAACAGAACACCGGACTCCCCTCTTGAGAGGGGGTGCGTAGGCCATAAGCAATGGCGGGGGTGTGTCTAACCCGCTCTTTCGGATTCTTGCCTGACCGAAAGGGTAAGTTAACGAGAGCCGAGTGCGCAAGCTAATCCGAAAGAACTTTTTAAAACAAAAGCCTTTCGTTTCAAAACAGTTCGGAATTACTTTGACTGACAAAGCAAGCGTAGTCAGTATCGGCACTATTTCCAAAGTTACAATCCCGAAAAGCTTCGGGTTAACCTTTCGGGTCGAAGCAAGCCGGTGCGCAGGAGTCCCGAAAGGTTGAAAAGCCGGTTCCTGCCTGCTACAAACGGCAGTCATAACCAACGCGGTCATTACGAGGTATCAATTGGATGGCCTTTAAAGCGCTGGAATGCCGAAGCAATCCGCCCGTTGCAAACGGCAGCCGTAGGTTCCGGCGGATTGCGTCAATGCCCCTTCCGCACAATGCCCCGCCCAATGGCATTTCGCAATGACGCCGGTTTTTCTTTTTTAGTCCTGTTTTCTTTCGGATTCTTGCCCCGACCGAAAGGATTATAGTCTGTCGTTAAATAACAATTCGGGCCCAAAGAGCGAAGGCGGATACAAACTTCCAAACTTGAAACTTCCAAACCTGAAACTTCAAACTTTTTATATCTTTACAAAATGAAAATAAAAAAGCCCACACTACTGCTTAATGAGGACGTTTTACGCAGAAATATTATCCGGATGGCAGATAAAGTCCGGAATCATCGGTTGCAATTCAGACCTCACTTCAAAACACACCAATCGGCTGGAATAGGTGACCTCCTCGGGGAATACGGAGTGACAAAAATAACCGTTTCATCCGTTTCTATGGCGCAATATTTTGCCGGCAGCGGTTGGAATGACATCTTTATTGCTTTTCCGGTCAATATTCTTGAGATCGAAGAAATAGACGAACTCGCCTCAAAGATTAATCTCCATCTTGCGGTGGAATCGGCGGAAACGGTTGATAAACTTGCAAAACAATTAAAATCACCCGTTGGTGTTTATTTAAAAATTGATACGGGTTATCACAGGACAGGTATTCCGGCAGATGACTTTGAACGGGTTGAGTTTATCCTCAGAAAAGTTGAAAAAGCTCCAAATCTGAGTATTTCGGGATTTTTTACACATGCGGGACACACCTATGATGCATCCGGTCAGGATGAGATAATAAAAATACATACGGACTCTCTTGAAAAACTTGTAAAATTAAAAGAGAGATTTTCAAATGAATTTCCCGGCATCATCGTTTCAATCGGGGATACTCCCGCAAGCAGCCTGGCAAATGACTTTACGGGTGCCGACGAATTACGGCCGGGCAATTTTGTTTTCTACGACCTGATGCAATATTACCTCGGTGCCTGCAAAACGGATGACATCGCAGTAGCCCTTGCCGTGCCGGTGGTGGCCAAACACAAAGAGAGGAATGAAATCGTTGTTCAGGGTGGCGCCGTTCACCTGTCGCTTGATTCGGTAAGAATCAATAATCGCAATATGTACGGACTTGTAGCCGGGATAAATGAAAACGGCTGGAGCGAACCGTTTGACGAA
>JALSSR010000168.1 GCA_026984135.1 Bacteroidales bacterium | reverse complement strand
GGACCGCCTATGGCAAAGGTTACCAATATAAATGAATCCGAAGGAGAGATGAAAGACTTCGACTCTTTCAGGATCGAACGGACCGGATATTAATGACTTTTCAAAATCACTTTCCTGCGTGATCCAAAAATCGTTGCGTCGCTGCGCCGTTGCGTGAAACAAAAACGTTGCGTCGCCGCGTCGCCGCGTGAAACAAAATCGTTGCGTCGCTGCGCCGCCGCGTGAAACAAAAACATTGCGTCGCTGCGCCGTTGCGTGAAACAAAATCGTTGCGTCGCCGCGTCGCCGCGTGACAAAGATGTTGCTCCGCCACCCTATTGGACGGAATCATTGATTTTTGCGTATGAAAGAGTTTTGGGTGAGTAACCGATGTTCCGAAAGTAAGTAATCTCCGTTCCGGAATCATCGTTTTCCCGTTTTCAATGCTCGCAGTATTTCTCTTTTTCCTTTTGGACCCGGAAGCCTCTCAACCACAAATCCCGCACTCTGCATATTTCTGCGAACCTGTCCTTTTGCAGAGTATGTCACAAGCACACCACCATTTGTCATTGTCCGGTATAATTTTTTAAAAACCGAAAGTTCCCAGAGGTCAGGCTGAACGTCGGGAGAAAAAGCATCAAAATATATAAGTTGATAAAAGTCCGGTTTTAATTCAACGTCCTCCAAACCCGATTTGATCTTTCTAAGATTAAAGCCCTTAAGAATTTCGATTTTTGAATCCGAAGGGGATTCGTGCATTCTATTAAAAAGCACGGAAGCATCCGGCATATCAGTTAAATAGGGATAATTAAGTTTGGAATAGATTTCACGTTTTATCGGATTAGGCTCAATTCCGTCATAGCTTATTCTTATTCCCTGTTGAATAGATTCCTTTAGTGTTAACAAAGCATTCAGACCTGTTCCAAATCCTATTTCCAGTACATTTATTTCTTTCCGGATTTCAATTGCTTTTTCAAACCCCGATTTGATAAAAACATGTAAAGATTCGTTGATTGCTCCGAAACCTGAATGGTAGCTTTCGTTCAAGCTGCTGACATACAAGCTGTTTGAGCCGTCTTCCGTGATAATTATTTCCGGTTTCATTGCCCAAAAGTAACAATAATTATGATAGTCACTCTCCGATTACGTAAAAGGGACAACACTTTAATATCCCTGTTTGAAAATATCATTAATAAGTCGCAATCCACTGAAATTCCACCTGATAGCAAAAAATGCAAAAAAACAGATATTTATATTGAAAAACGACTCCGGTTAAAAATTCTTACGATTTGTTAAAAAACAATATCCGAAATCATAAAAGCGAAGCAACCAATTGAATGAAAAAAATGTCTCTCTTCTCGTAACTTGCGCTAAATCAAACAAATGTTGTGTTTGGCACAATCATTGAAATTGTCGGAATGCAAATCAAGGTAATGTAATCTTAAAAATATCAATATTATGACAAAAAAGGAACAACAAGGATTGAACATCATTTATGGTCACTCGGGTAAACGCCAGGTATATGAAACTTTCAAAAGGAATGATCCCGAATTAGCAAAAAAGTATCTGGAATTCATCTCAAAGAATCAAACAGCCATTTATATTAAATGGGACGCTCAAAAGAAAAAGTTTACTTCCTGATCAATATATGATTTTTCCGAAAAGTCAAATGTTCACTTATTGTATAATAGGTGAACATTTTTTATTGTGTCCTCAAACAAAAAGGTATTCAGCAATATCATCTGAGGAAATTTATACTTCCTGAGTTCCAATGAGGATGAGAGATAGAGATTACTGCTCAAAGGCTCAAATCTGATATTAACGGTTTCGACATCCGGCATAAATAGCACAAGTTGCAGAGTTGAGTAATCATAAATATAAATATCATTTTCCGTGCATAGCAGTATCCTGTCACTATCTATTATGTCCGATGATACCAGTTCCTCCGTTAGGTCTGCAAGGTGTTCCAACTCGTCAAATTCAATGTTGTACATAAACAATTGCCCTGAACCACTGTTGTTTGCAGAGATAAATATCTTTTTTTCGGAATGTTTGTAAAATCCGGATACCTTAAATTGGGTTTGGCGGCTTTGCATTTTTATCCCGCTCTGGATGAAATATGTAACTAATTCGGGTGCTCCCGCACTGTTTTGTTTTTGCATATCAACAATGAGATAATTGTTCAGTCTGAAAAGTGCTCCGGGTTTATCGTGAGTTGTAATATTGGTAGTAAAAATAATACTTCCGTTATTATCATATCCTCTGATATATTGTGAGTTATAGGTTGCAAAAATATAATCGTCAAACCATAGGCAATTATCATTATGAATCGGGCTGGGTATTATCTTTGGAATTTCCCATTCCACCAAACTATCCGATAATGAGAAAGTGCGCAGGTCAATCAAATTTTTTCCGGCAAGATAAAACTGCTGAAACAGACTGCTTACTGATGAAGCTGCATAAATGCAATCAACATCAAATAATAACGAGATTGTTTGTGAAGAATCAATGGAGCTTATCTTAATTTGCTGTTGCCCCTGGCCCGAAACAACCAGCACCTTTTTTAATGCGACCGGTACTTCCTGTATCTGAATTTTTCTGTATGCATTTTTGAATTTTGACTCATTTTCCGCTTTGATAAGAATATAGTAACTTCCCGACTGCATAATGTCGTCATCAAGAGGATATGGCATATTCAGATCGTAGCTGTTACTATTGGGATGAAAAAAGTATGATTTGGAAATGGGTGTGAAATCTTCATTAACCAAAACAACCTGAATATTTGTAATCTTTCTTTCATCAACAATTTTGGCAATAACGGCTATTGTGTCGGATGCACTAAAGGTCTCATTTTCAGTAGGGGAGAGGATGTTTATAACAGGAATGGATGTGTCATTTTCCTTATTACAGGAATAAGCTGCTATTAAAAGTGTTAGCAGGAACACTATATTTCTTAATGAGATCATTTTGTAAAAATATAAAATAGCATTGAATTTTATAGTAATTTTATGCAATTAAATTATCAGACTATGCTTTATCAACTTAATATTGAAAAAATATTGTTTCTCGACATCGAAACCGTACCAATGGTTTCGGATTATGATAAGCTTCCTGAAAACTTCAGGCGGCTATGGGACAAGAAGGCGGAAAAGATTAGGCAAAAAAAAGATGACACTCCAGATATTTTGTTTAACAGGGCAGGAATTTATTCCGAATTCGGAAAAATAATCTGCATTTCCGTCGGATTCATTAAAAACGGAAAGTTTAGAGTTAAGTCTTTTTATAGTGATGATGAGATTGAATTACTGAAAGGCTTTGCCGACCTGCTTAACAAGCATTATAACAAACCTGATAATCTGCTTTGCGGGCACAATGGAAAAGAGTTCGACTTTCCGTATATTGCAAGGAGAATGCTGGTTAACGGGATTAAACTGCCCGGTATTTTAAATACGGCAGGCAGAAAACCGTGGGAAGTCTCTCACCTTGACACAATGGAATTATGGAAGTTCGGTGACAGGAAAAACTACACATCCCTCGAGTTACTGGCTTCTATTTTCGGGATACCTACACCAAAGGATGATATTGACGGAAGCATGGTTGCCGAAGTCTATTATAAGGAAAAAGACCTTGAGAGGATAGCTGCATATTGCCAGAAAGACACACTTACGGTGGCACAGTTGCTTCTGTGTTTTGTCGGCGAACCGATGATAAAGGAGGAAGACGTAATATACCTGTAACAAACGAAAACTGATAATAATATTATCTTTGCGGCATAAATTTTAAAATGAATGAGTAGCAACATTCGTAATTACCTGTTTCTTATTTTTATAGGAGCCTTGATATATATACCTTTTCTTGGCGGGGTTCATCTTTTCGACTGGGACGAGATAAATTTTGCAGAGATATCAAGGGAGATGATACGCACTGGTGATTATTTGACTGTTCAGGTTAACTACCAAGCTTTTTGGGAAAAGCCGCCGTTGTTTTTCTGGATTCAGGTTCTGTCAATGAAATTGTTTGGCATTAATGAGTTTGCGGCGCGGTTTCCGAATGCAATAGTGGGGATAGTCACGCTTCTTGTCATATACAGAATGGGGACAAAACTTTTTAATGAGAGATTCGGGTATTTGTGGGCAATGGCATATTTCGGCAGTATCCTGCCTTTGCTGTATTTTAAATCGGGAATTATTGACCCCCTTTTCAATCTGTTCATATTTCTTGGATTATACAACATCATTCAGGCTATATGGAGAAGGAATAACCTACTACCGGAACTCACAAAACCGAAGCTGTATTATCTGATTTGGGGAGGTGTTTTTATCGGCCTTGCCATACTCACGAAAGGGCCCGTTGCATATTTAATTGTTATCCTGACACTTCTGACTTACAGGATAGTCTATAAATCCGGGTCAGCTTTTAATATTCCGGATGTTTTTATTTGGTCATTCGTCTCTTTACTTATCGTTTCAATATGGTTGGGGGTTGAAATATTTCACCATGGTTTCAGATTCATTGTAGAATTTATAGAGTATCAGATACGATTGCTAAGCACGGCAGATGCCGGACATGGCGGAATTCAGGGTTATCATTTTATCGTACTGCTTCTCGGGTGTTTTCCCGCATCTGTCTTTGCAATAAAAGGTTTTCGCAAGATCAATATTGATAAGGGTTACAGGCAGGATTTCAGAAAATGGATGCTGGTATTGTTCTGGGTTGTTCTTATTCTGTTTTCCATTGTTCAGTCAAAAATCGTTCATTATTCCTCAATGGCATATTTCCCTTTTACTTTTTTAGCAGCTTTGGTCATTATGCAAATAATTGACGGAAAGATACAAATCAGTAAAGGAATGAAATTGCTTATGAGTATTATTTCCGGTATTTTTATTATCGTTACCGTTTCGGCACCCTGGATTGGCAGGAACATTGAAATCATAAAGCCGTTATTTATAGACGACCCATTCGGGTATGCCGGTCTTAATGCGCAAGTGAACTGGACCGGGCTGGAAATGATCCCCGGTATTCTGCTTCTGATTGTGGTTATAACCTCAATGGTTTTATTCCGGAAAGATAAAATATTACTAGGTGTACAAACTCTGTTTTTCGGGACAGCACTTTTTGTTTTTGCAGGGCTGATATTTTTTATCGGGAGAGTTGAGATGTATTCACAAAATGCAGAAATAGAGTTTTGCAAATCGTTGCAGGGAAAGGATTGTTATGTTGTGACCAGCAATTTCAAAAGTTATGCACAATATTTTTATGCAAAAGTGCAGCCGCCGGATAATCCCAAATATACGGATCTGAAGTGGCTTATATATGAGGATGTGGATAAGGATGTTTATATAGTCGGCAAAAAGCCGGTTGAGGAACACTGGCGAACAGTATGGACAGTCAGGGAACTCGGGGGAAAGAACGGATATGTTTTTTTTAAAAGGGAAGCATCAAAAAAATAGCTGTTCAAAACATTTGGTTTACATTATTAGAAAGAGTAGTTAAATATTATATTTTTGCTTTTGAAAACAGAAACAATTCAGGAAAAGAGGGTTATATTATGTATTTATTTTTTGATACCGAAACAACGGGGCTCCCCCGGAACTGGAAGGCACCGGTTAGTGACAGCAATAACTGGCCAAGGATGGTGCAACTTGCCTGGCTGGTTTATGATGAGTCCGGAAACAGGGTTGATGGTGAGGATTTTATCATCATTCCGGAAGGATTTACAATCCCGGCAGGAGCATCAAAGGTGCATGGAATTACAACGGAACGTGCCAACAGAGAAGGATATGAATTGGATTATGTCCTGAGGGTTTTTGCAGAGCAAATTGAAAAAGCCGACTATCTTGTGGCCCACAATATCTCTTTTGATGAAAAAATTGTCGGTGCTGAGTTTTTCAGAAAGCGGATTCCGTCGAACCTTTTCAACCGTCCGAGACTTTGCACAATGCAAAATTCAACGAACTATTGCAGGATTCCCGGGCCTTACGGATATAAATGGCCGAAACTGTCAGAATTACATATCAAACTTTTCGGTGAAGATTTTGAGGATGCTCACGATGCTGCCGCCGACATAAATGCTACGGCAAAATGTTTCTGGAAAATGAAAGAGATAGGATTAATATAATATTCCGGCCTCCATTATCAACATAATTTCATAAAGTTACGTATTTCTTGAGAAGCCTTTATGTAATCTTCTGTTAATCAGTGCCTATAATTTCTTTTTGTATTACAGGATTGGCATACATCTCAATAAACAACTCAGTCAGTTCTTCCGGATCTTTACCAAGAGTATCAATGATTCGTTTTAATCTCTCTTCAAAATGCCTTTTCGTCTCGTCAGTGTATCTCGTTGAGTACTTTTTAGATTTGTTTTTGAGGTCATAAGCCAGATAATTGCTCGGCCAAAGTTTATAAAGGCTATACACCTGATTATCAATATAGGTAGCGACGTGGTTAAAAACAGCACTTTTTACCATATCATCTTCAATATCATCAAGGATGGTGTTAACAGGTTTACCTATTGCTATATGAATACGCCCTTTAAAGTTAATAATTCCATTGATAACGCTTTTAAAGTCTTCATTTTCATCTTTCACATATCCATCTCTTCTGGAATAATAGTTTTCCTTGATCTTCAGCACATCACAAGGTTCCCATTCATAAGATATGCTAACCGGAATAATATTTATTTCCCTCAGAGCATCCTTTATGTTATCGGGTCCTGTGGATGTGAGCATTTTTAATATTGCCGTTTCGGTTTTGTCAAGACCGTTTTTGGTTCTGCCCTTTCGTTGTGCAATCCAAACCGAAGTTTTTTTATCAAGGATGGTGTGTCTGATATATGCTGATAGAATACGTGAATTAGCCAGCATTTCACGGGGAGCTCCTTCGCGTATAACCGTTAATATTCTGTTTACTTTACAGAAATCAACCACAAAATCCGAAACCATCAGATTATCACCCGATGCTATTTCGGAAGCATCAAGACCAAGATCGTAAAGGACAACCTGAAGAAGAGCCGAATCCAAAAGTATATCGCGATGATTGGAAATATAAACTCCGGGATCCCCGTTTTTTACGTTTTCAAAGCCTTCAAAAGTAAGTCCGTCGGATGTTTTAGCCAGAACAGCCTTCATAGCAGGTAACATAAATACCTTTTGAAATTCAACCGAGGTTTTTATTTTGGAAACGTCTTCCAGAATTTTCGGATGATCTTCTTCCGGGAAAAGATAATTTAGAGCTATTTTGAACTGGGGATGGCTGACAATTCTTTTTATTGCATCGGGCACCTCAGAATCATAATAAGGCCTTATAAAATCAAACTCATTCTTCATATTCGATAATATTGGTAAACAATATTCGCTACTTCACGTCGCAATATTAATAATTTTTTATTAAACGCTATTAATAATTTCGGATTTTTGTAAAATTTCAAAATCAGCTATTTGGAACAATACCTCTTTATCACCGTATAGGCCTCGGTAACACCAAGTTCACCTGCCGTACTTAAATCGTTGCATGCTTTTTTGTTTATTTTTAAAAATAATAATATCAATCCTCTGTTGTAATAAGCCTCTGCAAACTTATCATCATATTTTATTGCTTTTGAGAAATCGCTTACCGCACCCCAATAATCACCCTCAAGGCTTTTTACATAACCCTTATTATAATATGTGAAATAAAATTCAGGATCAAGTTTTTCCACTTTGTTATAGTCACCAATGACCTTGTTATATTCTTGCTTAATGTAGGTGGTATCCCGCTTAATCGTTGGTGCCTTGTTGCCGACCGGATTAAAAGGGTGTTTGTAATCGTAGTATGACTTTATCAATTCAATGAGTTTGTATCTTGTGTTTGCGCGGCAGAAATATGCCATTGTATATTCGGGATCAAACATTATAGCCTTATCAAAATCGCTGATTGCTTTTTCGAAATCCCGGCTGCAGGCAAGCATTAATCCCCGGTTGTAATAATTTACAGGATTATACGGTTCATTTTCAATTTTATCTGTAAATAATCTTATTTGCCTTGCCGTAACAGCTTCATCCGTGTTATCACCATCACTTTCTTTAAGAGTTACGACGGTTGTATGATATCCTTTCTTTTCGTAGGTATCATACATCTTTGTCCCTGCAATACTTTTTGCAAAAAGCACAACCCCGAAAAGTGATTTCAGGTCAATGTCAACATATTCGTTTTCAATTTTAGTATCATTTGTATTTTTATCACTAAATTCACCGCTGAAAGCCATCAGTCGTTTCAGATACATTACCTCTTCTATTTTTAAACTGTCATTATTCTCAAAATCAAACTTATTGATACTGTAGGCCATTTTGTAATCTTCTTCGGAACCCTTAAAATCAAGCAGTTGTTTTTTTACTCTGCTTCTTTCGAAATAAGCATCGGCAAAATCGGGATAAATTTCAATTGCCTTGTCAAAATCTTTCAGGGCACCTTCCGGGTCACCGACGGACTGCTTCAGTTGCCCGCGGAAAAGATAAACAGCGATATTGTCAGGATTTAAGGCAATAACCTTGTCAAGGTCGGCAATGGCGGCTTTCATATCACCTTTTTTAATTCGGAGAATGGCGCGGTTGTAATAAGCCATTGAATTAAACGGTGCTAATTGAATGACCTTGTTCAAATCTTTCATTGCACCTGTTGTGTCGGATGTTTCCATTCTTGCCATCGAACGATTGAAAAGTGCATAAGAATCAACCGAATCAATTGCCAGAGCTTTATTAAATTCCACAATAGCCGAATCGGCTTTTTTCATTGCCATCAGTGTAACTCCCTTTTGTACATAAGAGTATGAATCTTCAGGATCATATCTGCTTGCCCTGTCGAAGTCGGCAAGAGCATTATCATACTTTTCAAGACCGGATTCGGCCATTCCTCTAAGTATATAAACTCCCGAATTTTTATATTTCAGGCTAATGGCTTTATCACAATCATCCTTTGACTTCTTAAACTGCTTTAGAAAAAGGTAGGTTCTTGCCCTGTTGGCATAAATAACTGCATTTTTCGGGTCGCGTTCAATTGCAAGCTTAAAATCCTCAAGAGAACCGCCGAAGTTATACTGTTGACTGCGTACAATTGCCCTGTAGTGGTAACTTTCGGCATAATAAGGGTCACGGGCGATAGCATCCGTAAAATCCTTTTCAGCTCCCGAGTAGTCACCAAGACTGAATTTTGCTATACCCCGAAGGAAATATCCTTCGTATGATGCCGAATTGATCTGAATGGCTTTATTAAGGTAATCAACAGCTTTAAGGTAGTGGTTTTCCGAAAGTTCCGCTTTGCCAAGCTGTAAATAGTTGGCAATATGCTGCGACTTTACAATAGCTGATGTTAACAACATCAAACTAAAAAAGACCAAATATCTGACTATATAACCGAACCTCATTTAAGATTTTTAAACCCGAAAATATCAACTTTTATACCCAAGCCATAAAAGTTAAAACATTTTTTCCGATGACATTGCAAACCTAATTATTATTTTTTACTTTACAGAGAAACGATTTGGAATTTTGTAATTATTTAACTTTCAAGTTCAATTAAAGTAATCTCCGGTTTCATTCCCACTCTTCCCGGATAGCCTACAACGCCAAGGCCTCTGTTAACATAGAGATATTTAGGTTTGCCTTCTGTTGTTTTTCTGTCTGTGTATAACCCTGCCCAGTATTTATAAGCATATTGCGCCGGGCTCCACCTCACGCCCTTGATCTCGAAACCGAATTGTCCGCCATGAGTGTGCCCCGCCAGTGTAAGGTCAATATGAATATCCGATTGTCTTACCTTATACTGCCAGTGAGTAGGGTCGTGCGAAAGAAGAATCTTGACAGGCACATCCTCAACACCCTGAGCAGCCTCATCCAAGTCGCCAAACCTTTGAAAACGTGCATATGAACCCCAATTTTGAACACCGATAACGGCAATAGAATCATCGCCGTTTGTAATAATTTCATTCTCATTCAATAGTAAATTCCAGCCCAGCCTCTTGTTTAAGTCGTACATCTGTATCATATTCTCTTCTTTGGCAGCTTCGGAGGGCCAGGTTGAGTAGTCGCCGTAATCGTGATTTCCCAGAACCGAGTAACTTCCGTATTTTGCTTTTATCTGTTTCAAAATATCCTCATATTCAAACGCCTCATCGGTTCTGTAATTTACAAGGTCGCCCGTAAAAAAGAAAAGGTCGGGTTTTAGCTCATTTATTATATTAACAACTTCCTTTAACTCATCATTATGCAGCCAGTTGCCGAGATGCATATCTGCAAGCTGTACAATGCGCAATCCTTTAAACGATTCGGGCAAACCGGGTATCCTGACTTTTGTTTTTATAACATTAAAATCATAAACCCATTTGAACATTCCCGTAAAAAGAGTTCCAAACAGTATTCCTCCCGTTACCAGCCCCATCTTTTTAAGAAAAGCTCCTCTTGTGATCGTTTCACCGATATGCTCTTCGGAATCCTCCTCGTTCTTTTTCAGTAACAGCCTCGCATACTTAATAATATCTGCAATAATGAAAAATGTTGCAACCACAAGTTTTGAGGTGTAACTCATTATCACAAAGCCCATCAGATATGCCCTGATGCTCTTGTCCCATTCGGAATAGGGGAGGACGAGATTTGAAAAAACAAAGGTAGCCAAAACCAGCAAAGGTGACCAGTAGATAACGGCAAGTATCCATCTTTTCCAGGTGTGACAGGTTTTTACCTTATGCCTCAACGCAATGAAAAGGTAAATGTCGAGCAGGAAGAGTATGACAAACACGGGAAATCTGCCGGTAGCCTTAGGGTAAACGTCGGCAACAATAAAATAGGATACAACTATAATGATAACCGACAATATTATGTACAGAATCTTTTTCATTAAGACAATTAACTATCTTTTTGCATATTTGTTTCAATATGCAAAAAGATATTTTTGAACAACAGACAGTTGATAAATTGGAAAAGTTGGCAGAGTAGATATTTGACTTAAACAAGGTTGTAAGTTC
>JALSSR010000167.1 GCA_026984135.1 Bacteroidales bacterium | reverse complement strand
TAAAACTGTGAAAACTGAGGATCCTGAGCCTGAACTTTAAGTACAGACAAAACCTGTGACATAATTATTATTCCGAATATGTAGTAGCGATAAAACCTCAATTATCCTTTTATTTGTATAAAAATTCCGGTCTGTAAAAGTATGCTTTTTTTTTCAATTGTCTGCCTCATACAATATATAATGTATTGTAACGTTAATTATTTAATTTTAGTTTCAATATGACTGATTTTAACAATTTTAGGTTTATTTATTAATTAAAAAACTTGCTTATACAAAATATTTCTACTTTTAGCTGCCCAAAAAAATATATTATAAAGTTTAAAAATTGTTATTATGAGACGTATTGTTTATATTTTTTTAGTTGCATTTTTGCTTTCCGTACCCTTTTATGCTATTTCCGAAAATCAGGAATATAAAAGGACAATAAACTGGAATGGTATAGAGAAAGTTGAGATTGCTTTTAATGAATTTATTCCTGTTCTTGCGTTTGAAGGAGCCAGGTATGAAAGGATTAACAATTTCCTGCCCGAATATTTTGAAAGGGTTCCACTTGAAAACACAGGTAATTTTAATGTCACGATAATTGACAGGATATTTGAGACAATCCCTGAGGTTGAATTGCAAGACATTGACGGCTTGCAAAATATCGGTGATGAAGTGAAGATAAACAGCCGTGTATCATTTGACAGAAAAAAACCGGTAGCTACTATTTATTTTGTCCCGATAAGGAAGAATGACCTGACAGGACTGTACGAAAGACTTATTTCGTTTAAAATTAGCATTGAACCGGATAATTCAATATCAAAAAGCGGTTTAAGCGATAATGTATCGTATGTTGAACACTCTGTTCTGGCATCCGGTAACTGGTATAAGGTTGCGGTTGATAAAGATGGTATTTATAAGATTTCTTATGAGGATATGCAGAGTTACGGGATTAATGTGGGAGCTGTAAATCCGAAAAATATAAGAATTTATGGAATCCCGTCAGGTATGCTTCCCGAGGATCCCACCCAATTCAGATATGATGATCTTCAGCAGCTTTCGATATATGTTAAAGGAGAGGATGATAATGTTTTCAATCCCGGCGATTATGTGCTTTTTTACGGACAAGGACCTAATGCCTGGCATTACATTGAATCGAATCAGGCTTACAGACAGGAGATGAATTTGTATTCGGATTATTCTTACTATTTTATTAATGTGGATATTGGTGAAGGAAAACGAATTGAACAGGAAAACTGGCCCGTTGGCGACCCTACCAATTTTGTAACCACATACACGGATGCAATACATCACGAAGTTGATGAAACAAATCTTATAAAATCCGGACGTAAATGGTATGGCGAAACATTCGACCTGTATAATAATATGGAAAAGGAGTATGATTTTCCGGACTTTGATCCCAACTCGGTAGCTTATTTTGAAGCCGATGTTGCCGCCCGGTCGCCGGTAAACAGTTCGTTCAAGTTTTACATAAACGGAGATCAGGTGCTGAGTTTAAATGTTCCTCTTATTTCGGATATGGCCAGTCAGACAAATTATTACGCAAAAGTTGCTGCTAATCATGTCTATTTTGATATGCCCGGACCAAGTCTGAAGGTTAAGGTTGTTTACAGCAAGCCTCAGGCTACTTCTGTCGGTTGGCTTAATTATTTTACGATAAATGTTGTCAGAAAACTTAATTTTACCGGAGGACAAACACCTTTTCGTAATTTGAGCACGGTGGCACAAAATGTTATTTCGGAGTACAGTTTGAATAATTCAAATCAAAATGTTGTAATCTGGGATGTTTCCGACCCTGTAAATGTAAGCAGAATGAAATCTTCATTATCGGGTAATAAGTCAATATTCCGCGTTATGGATGTTAATATTAAGGAGTTTGTTGCCTGGGACGGTAGTTCCTTTTATTCGCCGTCTTTTATTGAGAAGGTGGAAAATCAGGATTTACATGGAATGGAAAATAATGAACTTATCATAATTGCTTATCCTGCTTTTTATGATGAAGCAAAACGTCTGGCCGATTTTCACGAAAATCACGACAATATTTCTTCATTTGTGGTTACACCTCAAACAATTTATAATGAGTTCTCATCAGGCCGGCAGGATATTACCGCCATACGTGATTTTTTAAAGATGCTGTACGACAGGCCCTCTTCATCCAATAGTATTCATTACCTTTTGATGTTTGGAGATGCCTCTTTCGATTATAAAGAGAGAGTGGAGAACAATACTAACTTTGTTCCCTGCTGGGAGTCTCCGAATTCACTTCATTATGTAAACTCTGTGGCCTCGGATGATTTCTTCGGCTTCCTTGATTACGTTCCCAATGACGATATGGTTGATATCTGTATCGGAAGATTTGTGGTTGATGATGTTAATCAGGCCGGAAATGCCGTTGATAAAGTTATTAATTACACAACAAACACCGATAAAGTGATGGGAGACTGGCGGAATATTGTTTGTCTGGTTGCCGATGATGAAGACAATAATCTGCATCTGAATGATTCTGAGAAATTATCGGTAATGATTGATACTCTGGATAAGAATATTAATGTTGATAAGATATACTTTGATGCATATAAACAGGTTGCAACTCCCGGAGGACAAAGATATCCTGGTGTTAACCGTGACATTAACGCCAGAATGGAAAAGGGTACACTCATAATGAATTATGTGGGACATGGAGGTGAGCTTGGATGGGCGCACGAAGGAGTTCTTGACAATAAAGATATCCTTAGCTGGCGTAACTGGGACAAACTGGCGGTTTTTGTTACCGCTACTTGTGAGTTCAGCCGTTTTGACGATCCAACAAGAGTATCGGCAGGTGAGAATGTTTTCCTGAATCCCCACGGAGGTGCAATCTCATTATTTACAACTACACGGCCAACCTATGCATCAGGGAATTCGGCTTTGAATAAAAGTTTCTATAAATTTGCGTTAGCAAAAGTAAATGGAAAACACAGGAAAATGGGGGATGTTATTCGTTTGGCCAAGAATGAAGCCGGCTCTTCAGCCAATGGAAGAAAATTTGTCTTGCTCGGTGATCCCGCTATTGATTTTGCGTTCCCCGAAGATAATGTTGTGACACTTAAAGTCAATAACGTTAGTGTGACTGAACCGATTGATACTTTGAAGGCGTTAAGTAATGTGACTATCAGTGGTGAACTGCAGGATTATGATGGAAATAAACTTACGGATTTTAACGGTACGCTCTATCCTACAATTTTTGACAAGCCGTTTCCTTATACAACACTTGGTAATGATATTGGCAGTTTCCCTACAACTTTTTACATCCAAAAGAACCCTCTTTATAAAGGCAAGGCAAGTATTGAAAACGGCGAATGGTCTTTCTCATTTATTGTCCCGAAAGATATAGCATATCAGTACGGCTACGGAAAGTTCAGCTATTATGCAAAAAGTGAAGATACCGATGCAGCCGGATATTTTATTGACGTTACTGTGGGCGGATACAATCCTTTTGCTGCTGCCGATAACGAAGGGCCTGTTATCAAACTTTATATGAATGATGAAAATTTTGTGTTTGGCGGCTTAACTGATGAGAACCCTATTTTGCTGGCGGATATTTTTGATGAGAGCGGAATAAATACAGTTGGAAGCGGTGTGGGACACGATATTGTTGCCTCAATTGATGATGAAATGGATTTTGTTTTAAACGATTATTATGAAGCGGAATTGGATAATTATCAATACGGCTCGGTGAGATATCCCTTTTTCAATCTGGCTGACGGCTGGCACTCACTTAAGTTAAAAGTCTGGGATGTGTATAATAACTCTTCGCAGGCATATACCGAGTTTGTAGTTGCCGAATCATCCGAAATGGCTCTTGATTATCTTATGAGCTACCCCAATCCGTTTAAAGACTGGACAATATTTTCCTTTGAGCATAACCAATCCCTGGAGCCTATTGATGTTAAAATTGAAATTTATACTTTGTCGGGACAGTTGGTGAAAACAATTACTGATGTTTATAATGCGGGAGGATATAGATACAAGTCCTATGAATGGGACGGTTGCGACGAAGGTGGTGAAAAACTTATGCAGGGAATGTATGTTTACCGGGTGATAGTACAAAATTCCGACGGAACGGTTTCTCAGGATAATAATAAATTGGTAATCCTGAAATAATCCGTATAACGCAACTATCCGGAGGTGTTGGTCGTCTTGTTAGTATCGGCATTATTTGTGCTGTGCTAATACTATTTTTAGTACTTTTGTGTTTTCTGTTTGGGTGAATTATTCTAATTTTGAATTTATAGATGAGAGTTTTATTTAAATATATTCTGATTTTCCTTATTCCTTTATCCCTCTTTGCACAGGAAAAAATTTTTGTTGGTGAGATAAACTGGAAAGGTTTGGTAACTGAAGAGATAAACGAGGGGCAGACTGCCGGTTATCTCTATTTTGATGATGCTCAGATTGACTTATCAACAGGATTGCCATCCTATTTTTATTCTTTTTTATTGAAAAATTCAAATAATGACATAACCGTTGAGCTTGTGGATCAGATTTTTGAGCCTTGTTCCTCTGAGGAGAGCAATTATTTGCAGGGTTTGGGTTTTGAAGCTGACGATATTGTCGTTAATTCGGAAGTAGGTTTTGAGAAGAAAAAACCGTTGGGAATAGTGACATTTATTCCGTTGAGGCTAAATCCCGAAACGGGAATTTATGAAAAACTGACCAAATTCGGCTTGAAGATTACCGAAACCGGGAGTTTGCATAAAGCGTCCGCTCCTTTTGATTCCGTTTATGCCGATCATTCCGTACTCTCATCGGGTGAATGGTTTAAGCTGAGGATTTCCAAAACGGGTGTTTATAAAATTTCATATAACGACCTTGTGGAAATGGGGCTTGATCCTTCATCAATTGATCCGAAGAATATCAGGATTTATGGAAACGGGGGTTTTATGCTTCCCGAAAAAAATTCTATTCCCAGACCCGATGATCTTATTCAGAACAGCATTTTTGTCAGCGGAGAAGATGATGGTGTTTTTAATGAAGGTGATTATATACTTTTTTACGGACAGGGACCGGATAAATGGGAGGATGCCCTTGGTTTTTTCGACTTTAAGGTTAATCTTTACTCCGACTATTCATTTTACTTTATTACCGCTTCTCTGGGACCGGGTAACAGAATAGAGCAGCTTTCCCAAACTTCTGCAAACCCAACAGGTGTTGTTTCTTCATATAACTACGATGCTGTATATGACAAGGAAAGAATAAATCTTATTAAGTCGGGAAAAGCCTGGTATAGTGATGAATTCGGAGAGACTAATATGCGTGAGTATGAGTTTGTAATCCCCGATATTGATACATCCGAAATGATTACAATTAAAAGCGGATTTGCAAACCGTACTTTTCAAACAGATACCGTTTTGATTTTTGCAAATGGTGAACAGGTTGATAAAGTTACTATGATATCAATCGGGTCGGGTTCGGTTTTGTACGCAAGAACTAAAAATAGAACAATTCAATATAAATCCGGCGGAGAAATACTTACGCTAAAATATCAGTATTTGCCGTCTTCAATGTCTTCAAGGGTTTGGCTTGATAATATTCGTGTCAATGCAAGATGTAAGCTGAAACTGAACGATTCTCAGCTCTGTTTCCGCGACCTGAATTCTGTTGCCGAAGGTGCAGTATCCGATTTTGTTGTGGAAGGTGCAAATAATAATACAATGATTTGGGATGTAACTAATATTTATGAGCCCAAGAATGTTCAGTTTGATTATGCCGGCCAGGAGATACACTTCAGATTGCATACCGACTCATTACTTGAGTTCATAGCGTTTGACAATTCTTTATTGCTAAGTCCTGAAATTGTCGGGAGTGTCGAAAATCAGGATCTGCACAGCATTGTTGGTGCTGATATGATAATAGTTACAAATCCGTTATTTACCGATGCCTCTCAGAGAATAGCCCAGTTACATGAGGATAAGGACGGTTTGTCAACCGTTATAGTAACCACAGACCAGGTTTTTAATGAGTTTTCTTCAGGAATTCCAGATCCTACGGCTATACGTGATTTTATCAAAATGCTGTATGACAGATCTGACGGTGAAGAACCTAAATATCTTCTTCTTATGGGTGACGGATCTTTTGATCCCAAAGACAGGGTTGAGAATAATACGAATTATGTTCCTACCTTCCAGACAAAGCAATCGTGGAATAGTGCCGCAAGTTATGTGATGGATGATTACTTTGGCTTTCTCGATGACAATGAAGGAGATGACGGACGAGGTGTTCTTGATATCGGAATAGGAAGGTTTCCTGTTACAAATCCCGAGGATGCTTCTATTATTGTTGATAAAATCGAACATTATTATGAGACCGCTTTACCGCCTTTCGGAGCCTGGCGTAACAGGATTTGCTTTGTAGCTGATGATGAGGATAATAATCTTCATCTGCAACAGGCCGACAGTCTTTCCATAAGAGTAAAGAATTCAGACCCGCTTTATAATCAGCATAAGATTTATCTTGATTCATATACACAGGAAAACACCCCTTCCGGAAAAAGATATCCTGAGGTAAATGCCGAGATTTACAAGCAAATTGAAGAGGGTGTCCTGATAATGAATTATATCGGCCATGGCGGAGAGTTGGGGTGGGCGCACGAAAATATTCTTAGCATTCCTGAAATTGTCAGTTGGACTAACATTGACAGGCTTCCGGTTTTTGTTACGGCAACCTGTGAATTTTCGCGATTTGATGACCCCTATGTCCTCTCTGCCGGCGAAACCGTATTGCTTACTCCCGACGGAGGCGGAATCGCATTATTTACCACAACCAGACTTGCCTATTCAATGGCTAATTACACTCTTAACAAAAGGTTTTACAATAATGTGTTTCAGAAGATTGACGGCGAATATCCAACACTCGGAACACTCATCCGTCTGTCAAAACCACCCGGCCAGACCACAACAAAAAACTTTGTCCTCCTTGGTGACCCTGCCATGAGAATGGCATACCCGGAATATGAGATCGTAACAACGGAAATTAATGGTAATGATATTTCAAACGGTGAATCATTGGATACTTTGTCGGCACTGACGGAAATTACTGTTAAAGGGATAATTGCGGATAACTCGGGCGAGAAAGAGAGTAGCTTTACGGGACATATCATCCCGACAGTGTTTGATAAAGAAACGACATATAAAACAAAGGGTAATGATCCGGGAAGTATCCCCGTTAATTTTTATTGCCAGGATAAAGTTATTTATGAAGGGAACAGTACGGTGACCGACGGCGAGTTCTCGTTTACTTTTATTGTACCTAAAGATATTGCATACAACTTTGGGAAAGGTAAGATAAGCTATTACGCCTATACCGATGAGTTTGACGCAACCGGATACTTTAGCGATGTTGTGGTTG
This sequence comes from Bacteroidales bacterium, assembly GCA_026984135.1. Taxonomy (GTDB): domain Bacteria; phylum Bacteroidota; class Bacteroidia; order Bacteroidales; family JAADJA01; genus JAADJA01. The sequence continues at coordinate 3,781 of JALSSR010000167.1, read as the reverse complement.
GCGGAATTAACCGGAATGCCGAGGTTGATAATACCGGCCCCGAGATAAAGTTATATCTGAATGATAATGGTTTTGTGTCGGGTGACCAGACTAACGACAGCCCGGTGCTGATAGCCGAATTGTTTGATGAGCATGGTATCAATGTGTCGCAAAATGGTATTGGACATGATATTGTTGCTACCATTGACGGAGATACATACAATTCGGTAGTGCTTAACAATGCTTTTACACCTGCTGTTGATAGTTACCGGAAAGGTTCGATTACATATCCCTTTTTTGATTTACCTGACGGAAATCATACTTTAACATTAAAAGCTTGGGATACATACAATAACTCGTCGGTGGCTTCAATAGATTTTGTGATAAACGGTGACGCACAGCTTTCGCTAACCAATGTTATGAATATTCCGAATCCTTTTGGCAATGAAACCACTTTCACCCTTAATCATACGCATCCCGGAGAGGAGTTACTCATTGATCTTGAGATATTTAATCTGTCGGGAAGAAGGGTGTTGAATTGGTCAACATCTGTTATGTCAACGGGAACGATAATCCCGTACTTTGTTTGGAATGGTACTGACGCTTCGGGCGGAACGCTGGATAACGGAATGTATATATACAAAGTTTCCGTTACCGACGAAAGCGGTAATCTGACATCTACAGTTCAGAAACTGATTATTTCGAAATAAGCCTGCTGGATATTTTTCCGGTTATTTGTTTGATTAAAAGCTGAGTTTATGTGAAAAAATCAATATTTATATTGTGTGTTTTATTGTACCCGATACTGATTTTCGGGCAGGGTACAAGTTTTAAAGTGTCCGGCTCCGTTACCGACGGCAATACAAAAGAACCCCTTACGAATGTAAATATTGAATCACAGAATAATAAGGTTGGGACAATAAGCAATGAATCAGGAGATTTTACAATTTTATTAAAAAATTTCCCGGCCTCCCTTGTTTTTTCACATGTCGGATATTCTTCATTAAGGATAAACCTTGAAGTCCCGCCAATAGGAGATCTTAATATTCAGCTCACACCTGAAGTGACACAACTGAGCGGTGTAACCGTTATTACCGATAAGATAGATACAATTTACCGGGACAGTAAGTATTCCGTTATGGATTATGAATTACTTGATGACGGTATCCTTTTGCTGATTTTTAAATATACTTTATCAAGAGCTGAACTGCTTTTCAAAGCCTATGACGGTACTGAGAAAGCCAAATTGCAAATACTACCCGGCCGGCCATTACGGCTGTTCCGTGATTGTATAGGAAATGTACATCTTTTTACAAAAACAAGATCCTTTCAAATCTTCATAGAGGGTAAGGTGATAAAATTGCTGCCCGGGGTTGACAAGGATGTATTTATGAATATCATGGGTGACTGTCTGTTCAAAGCCGGTGGTCATCTCTATTTTCAGAAATACGGATTTCAAAACCTTGTTTCAAATTACTATTCGGCAGACACCATCTCGAAGAAATGGAAATTGTTCAGAACCATAAGCGATAGGGATAAAATGGCTTTTTTGGAAAGAAACGGCGGTTATAATCCCGAAATGGACAAGATGAACCTAAGTGCAATTCCTGGTGACCTGAATGGCTCCATGTGGCGTGCATACAGAGATATTGAAGTGCAGAACCGTTTTAACAAAATGGCATATCTTTCTCCTGTTTATGCTCCGTTGCAACGGCTGGGCGACTCCCTTTGCATTTTTAATCATCCCGATTCCGTAATGGAGTTTTATGATTTGTCCGATAAACTGCTTTTTACAACACCCATAAAATATCACATAACGAAAAAACAAGATCCGCTGCGTACCTTTGCCTCGGCCTGGGCTAAAAAAGTAAAATGGGACAAAAAGGTTATCATTGATGAACCGAAACGTAAGTTATACACTCTGTTTATCAGAAGTAACGGTCAGATGGAACTTCGTGAAATAAGCATTGAAACGGGGGAGACCTCCCTTGCTTTGAAAATCCCGTTTCCCTATGTCGAAAAAATAAAAGTCCGTGACGGCTACGTCTATTTTATTTATAAAGGATGGCCGGAGCAGGAAAAAAAGAAACTGTTCCGGCAAAGGATAGACTAATTATCTTTTCTTATCCCTTCGATCTTATCCATTATTCCCGAAGTTTCATAAAGATAAATATCTTTTTTCAAATCGGATATCCAGGCATCCGACCTTGCTTTTGCGGAAGTGTCGGCCTCTATTTTCGGTAAATCGGCTTTTAATACTTGAATACCAAGCCCCAATGTGTCTTTGCCGATTTTTTCAAATCTTTTACCCGATTCCTCCCTCTTTGTAATGAGTTCGTCGTATTTGTCATAATTAAGAGGTAATTCGGTATTGTCTCTGATATCTTTCAGCCTTTTTCCGTTTTCGTGAATAAGAGCAAGGAGAGTATCACTTTTTATCTCTTTTATTTCATCATTTTCAATCTCTTTTACATTAAATGAAGGTGTCCATTTATTATATGCCACTGCAGGGATTTCATCCCATGGCATGGGATAATCCATATCTTTTTCACCGAAATCAATGTAGTTGTAATAATCGGGGAAGATAATATCGGGAGTAACACCTTTTAACTGGGTAGAACCGCCGTTTATTCTGTAAAATTTCTGAATCGTTATCTTTAAGGCTCCCAATGATTTCATATCCGTCGGTTTTCGGGGAACCATCCTGTCGAGTTCTGCAAAGTTCTGAACCGTACCCTTTCCGAAAGTGTGATTGCCACCTACGATTATGGCTCTGTTATAATCCTGCATTGCAGCGGCAAATATCTCCGAAGCGGAAGCACTGACGGCGTTTACCATTACAACCAACGGTCCGTCGTATTGAACTTTCGGGTCTTCATCTTTCAGAACCCTGATGCTTCCCTGCTTGTTTTTCGATTGAACAACAGGTCCGTCGGGTATGAATAAACCGGCAATCTTCACAACATCTGTTAAAGAACCACCTCCATTACCACGTAAATCGAAGATTATACCGTCAACATTCTCTTCCTTAAGTTTTTTTAATTCTGTTTTAACATCATCATAACAATTCTTCCCATCCGCTTTATTGAAATTAACATAAAATGAAGGCAATCTCAGATAACCGTATTTTTCACCTGTTTTTGAATTTATCAATGCCGATTTTGCATAGGTCTCTTCGAGAACAACAACGTCGCGGATGAGTTCAATATTTTTTATTGTTCCGTCAAGTTTTTTTATTGTAAGAGTTACTTTTGTACCCTTAGGCCCCCGGATAAGTTGTACTGCATCATCAAGGCGCATATCAACCACATCCACAGGTTCTTCATTATCCTGAGCTACTTTTATAATGTTGTCACCAACCTCCAGTTCGCCCTGTTTCCAGGAGGGGCTTCCCGGTATGATTTTAACCACTTCAATGTATGAGTTTTTTTGAGTAAGCTGTGCTCCTATACCTTCCAGTTCGCCTGAAAAACGAATATCGAAATTTTCCTTCTCCTTTGGAGGAAAATACTGGGTATGCGGATCAAAAACATTTACGAGGGAGTTAATGTAGATATTCAACCGGTCATCATTATTATATTTTGACATGCGGTGAAACCAATCATCATAACGCTTTAATAATTTTTCTCTTGCTTCGGCCTCAATAGTGTCAAAACTCTTTATAGTTACCGTATCACTCTTTTCAGCAGCCTTTTCCTGATCTTCCAGCATATCTTTTATTCTCGTCATTGCTTCATATTTCAATGACTTCCTCCATATCTCTTTCAACTCTTTTTTTGAAGAGGCAAATTCCCTTTTTTCC
>JALSSR010000166.1 GCA_026984135.1 Bacteroidales bacterium | reverse complement strand
TTTTCTTCATCGTGAATAACAGCCTGCCCCCTGGTGGAATAAGTTTCTTTAGCAGAATCATAAAGAATGGTATCTGCCACAATCAAGCGGGTGGAATCCCTAAAATAAGCATTACCCATTAAATAAACCTGATCATTGGCCGCATCGTATCGAATAACATCCCCTTTGGCCAGCCTCGATTCTTTTTCATACATCGCATTACCGGTCAAAATATATTCCCTATTTTGTCCATCATAGGTGATTTCATCCGCCCGGCCTTTTTGTTCACCATTCATAAACTGCGCCTGCTCTCTAAAAACACCCAAATTATTTTCGGTATCATAAAAACCAGCTTCACAATATACCTTATTCTCCCCGTTAACCATCAGGGTCGGACCCGCAAAATCAACGATATGGGTATCCGTATCAAATATCAGCGTGTCCGCTTTCAGAGAAAAATCCGGACCGAGTACCACCACGCTGTCCTTAAAATAAATTTTATGCTCATCCACATAATAATAACCACGTTTGCTCCTCAATTGCGTCTCTCCATCGGTCAACAGAGCCCCCTGGGTATAAGTTCCCAGTTTTGTACTGAGATCGTATTGTAAATAATCCGTAAAAAGACTCTTTTCTCCTGTATTTAAAATCACCTCTCCATATAAATCCGCCTTTTGACTAATCGCATTATAAAACAAAGAATCCGAAAAAACATTGATTGAATCTCCCTGCTGGATAATCACCTGCCCCAGTGCAAAAACATCATCCCGGTTTTCAATGGTAGCCGTATCACAATACATATATACACTATCCTGAGAAAGTGCAACATGACCCGTCATTTTCTGGATCTGTTTACCGGGCTCATTGATGTACTCAAACAAATCGGCATGATCGATCTTCACTTTTTGGGATGTAGTATCCTGCACCACCTGTCCCATCAAAGGAAAATAAGTCATTCCCATTAGTATTAAAAAAAGTATTCGCCTCATTGTATCCTCATTAATTTCTTACAAATAACCATCGAACTCCTTCGTAAAGTCCTTTTCCTATATAACCCAATATACCTAACTTTTTCCGTTCTTCCCATTCGATGGTAATGGTCGCATAGTCCGATAAATGATCCATGCGATTCATCCGACCTTTCAAAACATCAATCTCCCCATTTAAGCGCTCCAGCTCTCGCTCCACCAATAATGCCGCACTAACATCTTCGGCCTTTGCCAATAATTCTAAATAACGCGCCCGTGCTTTTTCGGCATTTTCCAAACGGATTTTAAAATCATAGTATTGTTCACTCACATCCCTTCCTGTCAAATTCTTAGATTTCAACTTCCCCAGTAAAGATATATCCGCTATTGCCTGATTCAAATACGGACTTTTGACTCTGACAATCGTCTGATAAGTGCCCATACTGCTGACATAACCTTCATATTTTTCGGTAATAGCTGTCATTTTAACATTCGCTGTATCCAAATTAGGCACTGATATCGGTTTAAATATGGTGCATTTGGCATTTCAAAGCGCCAATTTTTCGGTTTTGCACTATGTTTATTTATTGCTATCATCTTTGAGTTTATCACTTTCTGCCAAATGCACTATATTTTTTGTTACCACCTGTTATTTTTCAATTATCTCCCTTACTTTTTTCTTTAATTCTTCTGTGTCTGGCAAATACAATTGATATTTTGAAACAATCAGTTTTGCTTTATCATTCAACATTGCATATTCAACCATAATTTCATCTTTTTCTTCCGACAATATTATTCCAATTGGTTGATTATCATTTTTATCATTTACTTCTTTCTCATAATATCCAAGATATAATTTCATTTGTCCAATATGTTCGTGTTCAACTTCTCCAATCTTTAAGTCAATTAGAACATAACATTTCAATTTTGTATGATAAAAAACCAAATCAACTTTATAGTGTCGATTGTTTAATGTAATTCTTTGTTGCCTGCCGATAAATGCAAAACCTTTTCCTAATTCAAGCAAAAATTTTTGCAGATTATTGATTATTGCTTTTTCAATATCATTCTCTGTATATTCATAATTTTCAGGTATGCCAAGAAATTCAAAAACATACGGGTCTTTTGTTAAGTCTTCTTCTGTCTCAATAATCTGTCCTTGTTTTGATAGCTTAAAGATTTTATCTTTGTCCTTGTTTATGGCAATTCTGTGAAATAATCCTGTTTTCTTTTGTCTTTTCAATTCTCTGACAGTCCAGTTTTCCTTTATTGCTTGTTTTTGATA
>JALSSR010000165.1 GCA_026984135.1 Bacteroidales bacterium | reverse complement strand
CTGACAGATATTTTCATCAATTCAGAGATGCCGGCGCAGATATACTCACAATCCACTATGAAGCTGAAACACATTTACACAGATCGGTGGCTGCTATAAAGGATACCGGAATGAAAGCCGGAGTGGCTCTGAATCCTCATACACCCGTATCACTGCTTGAAGATATAATTGAGGATGTTGATCTGGTTTTAATTATGTCGGTTAATCCGGGTTTTGGCGGACAAAAATTCATTCCCAATACTTATAAAAAAATAGGCCGGTTAAAAAAACTGATTTCAACTTCCGGATCGAAAGCTCTGATTGAAGTTGACGGTGGAGTCAATTTAACTAATTCAGGGAAATTATATAATGCTGGAGCAGATATTCTTGTAGCGGGAAACAGTGTTTTTTCATCAGATTCCCCTATAAAAACAATTGAAAAAATAAAATCTTCACACCAATAATCGCCTGTAACACACACCATTACTCAACATACTTATTATAAAATCAATAAATCTTCGGAATATTCAAAACCTTTCCGGTTTATTAGCGTATAAGCAAAGTGCAAATCAAATTCGCTTAAACAATGAAAAGGTCCATACTTATCTTCAGCGCAATTTTCACATTTTCATGTATCCTGCATTCACAATCTGATAATTCAAACAATGTCGCTCTTAATGATGCGAGCAATCCTGAGCTTAAGATTGATGCCGGCAGTGAAATGAATTTTCTTGAACTTTATGAGATAAACAAAGATGCGGCAAAAAAAGCTAAAGCTTTGACTGACGTCGAAATTATGATAGAACCGTCAACTACTTCAGAAGTATCGGGTATAACGATTCCCAAAGGGGCAGTTCTGGACACATATAAGTATTTCCCAAAGGAGGCTTGCTGGGCAATACAATACAATAACCACTGGGGTTTTGTTCCAACAACAACCATAATGCCAATGCAGGTTAACCTGCCTAAAAATGACTTTACTCTTTATGATGAACCGCCGGTAATGCTTTCAAAGATTAATCTTAAATACCCCAAGGATGCAAAGGAAAGGGGTATTGAAGGAAAAGTATTCTTAAAGCTGGTTATTTCAAAAACAGGTACCGTTAAAAGTGTGGAAGTGCTAAGAGGAATCCCGGAGCTAAATCAGGCAGCAATAGATGCTGTAAAAAAGTTGAAGTTAAAACCGGCTAAATACAAAGGAAAGCCTGTAAATGCCGTGGTCAGAATACCTGTCACCTTTAAATTGGGTGGATAAAAAACATCAGAAGCCGGTAATAGCCGGCTTTTCATTTTAACATTAATCCTGTGATATCCAACTCTCTGGCGATATCCATCAGATTTTTCGCAACGTTTTCCGGCAACTCTATTCCATCTTCAATCTTTTTTTCTTCCGAATTTCTTTCAATGTCACCGGGTATTAGAACCTCATCCTTCCCGTCAACAGGTGTTGCTTTCCGAAAAGTCTTTATCCACAAATCCATATAATCCTTAAACTCCCGAGCCGTTTGAAATGCATCAATCCTGATTGCACCGAAAAAATGACCTATTCCTTTATCTTCCGTTGCCTTTTCACCTGCAAGATATCCGAGAGTAGGAACCACCAAGGGCCCGAAATTGGCTCCGGGCAAAACAGCAGACAAGATATCCACTATTGACGTCATACAGTATCCCTTATGACCGCCGTGCTCCTTATCCCCTCCCAGGGTTTTTATTGCACCGCCTTTGGATAAGATATCCGGATCTGTAACAGGTTCGCCATTTACATCTTGCAACAGTCCTTCAGGAGCCAATTCACCAACAGCAAACTTTTGATCCAGTTTACCACGTGCTATCGGTGCAGTGGCAAAATCCGCAACAAACGGCGGCTCTTTCCCTGCCGGGACAGCAACTGCAATCGGATTGGTGCCGAGCAGCGGCTCCTTTGAATATGTAGGTGCTACCAACGGATTGGCATTTGTCATTGCTATTCCTATCATGTCATGCTCCAGGGCCATCATCGCAAAATAGCCGGCAATCCCGAAATGATATGAATTTCTTACTGCCACCCAGCCTGTTCCCGCTTCTTTTGCCTTTTTAATTGCCAGCCTCATTGCCTTTGGAGCAACTATCAGCCCGAATCCTTTTCCTCCGTCAATCAATGCAGTCCCGATTGTCTCGTTAATAACTTTTATTTCAGGCCTCACATTCACCCTTTTGTTTTTCCAAAGATTTACATACTCAACAAGTCTCATCGCACCATGAGAACCGATACCTCTAAGTTCGGCACGAATAAGGATATCTGCCGCTTGTACGGCATCTTCCGGTGTACATCCCATAACAAGGAAAACTTCTTTAACAAAATCCTTCAAATCCGCAGCATCAATAGTCTTCATATCCACCTCCGATTAATTTCACAAAAGTACAATTATTATTTTTATAGTGGTTTAACAGGTTTGTAAAAAGTAATCTTGATTTCTTTACAGTAAAAAATAAAAAACTACTTTTGCCGTACAAATATTAAAATCATAATAAAATGAATAACGACTTTAAAAATCTGTATCCCGAAAAACTGTGGTACTATTTTTCGGAAATTCTAAATATCCCCAGGCCATCGAAAAAAGAAGACAAGATTGTCAAATACCTCCTTGACTTCGGGAAAAAACATAATCTCGAGACTTTGCAGGACGAAGTTGGAAATGTGTTGATCCGGAAGCCTGCAACACCGGGTATGGAAAATAAAAAACCGGTCATATTGCAAGGTCATATTGATATGGTATGCGAAAAGAATTCGGATGTTAACCACGACTTCGACAATGATCCCATTCAGGCTTATGTCGAAGATGGCTGGGTAAAAGCCAAAGGCACAACACTAGGTGCCGACGACGGTATCGGAGTAGCTGCACAGCTTGCAATACTTGCTTCGGATGATATTGAACACGGCCCGATTGAATGTCTTTTTACAATTGATGAAGAAACCGGCCTGACGGGTGCTTTCGGGCTAAAACCCGGATTCCTGAAAGGTGAAATATTACTAAATCTTGATTCGGAAGATGACGGCGAGTTGTTCATCGGTTGTGCGGGAGGCAGAGATTCCATTATCACTTTCGATTATTCCAAAGAGAAAACTCCTCAAAATCATATTTCATACAGATTGAGCGTTACCGGGCTTGCCGGAGGCCATTCGGGTGATGACATTAACAAAGGTAAAGCCAATGCCAATAAGGTCTTGAACAGAATGCTACGGTATTCGGCAGACAATTTCAGTATGAAACTCTCCGAGTTCGACGGAGGAAACCTCAGGAACGCAATTGCAAGGGAAGCATTTGCCATTGTGAATGTCCCAAATGAAAACAAATCAAGTTTTGAAAAATATGTTACCGGATTTGAGAAAACCGTAAAAGCGGAATATAGAATCACCGAACCCGACCTGACTATTAAACTTGAAGAGGTTGACACACCGCGCACAATCATTGACGGTGACACGCAATACAGACTTATTAATTCATTGTATGCCTGTCCTCACGGAGTTATAGGGATGTCGGCCGAAATCCCCGGTTTTGTCGAAACATCAACAAATATGGCATCCGTAAAAACACTTGATAACACGATAGTTGTCACAACCAGTCAGCGAAGCTCGGTAGAGTCGAAAAAAGATGATATTTGCAATATGGTTGAGAGTGTTTTCAGGCTGGCAAAAGCAAAGGTAGAGCAAACAGACGGCTACCCGGGATGGACACCGAATCCCGATTCCGAAGTGGTTGAGATTACCAAAAATTCATACATAAAACTTTTCAACGAAACACCGAAAGTTTTGGCCATTCACGCCGGCCTCGAATGCGGTTTGATAGGGGATGTTTACCCCGGAATGGATATGATATCTTACGGACCTACAATTAGAGGTGCGCATTCGCCGGATGAGAGACTGGAAATTAAAACAGTGGAAAAGTTCTGGGACCTGACTCTGGATGTTTTGAAAAACATTCCGGAGAAATAGACTTTAAAATAAATCATTTGCACGTTAGCTATTTTTGTTATAATTTTACACCATCATTCGTAACCGGATTATGGAGAAAATTACGGCTATTATAGTTGACGACGAAAAAGGAGCCCGCGAAATAATGGAAAGACTGTTAGCTGACTTCAGCGATATTGAGGTTGTCAGCAATAATAATTCCGTTGATAGTGCATTGGTGGCTATATTTAAGTATCACCCCGATATCGTATTTCTCGATATTGATATGCCTGTAAAAAACGGTTTTGACCTTGTTAGAGAACTAAAAGATTTTAAACATCAACCGTCAATCATTTTTGTTACCGCATATAATAAATATGCCATTGAAGCTATCAGACACTCCGCATTCGATTACCTTGTAAAACCTGTGGATATCAGTGAGCTGCAACTTTCCATTTCAAGATTCAAAGCTTTAAGAGGTAAGCAGGATTTATCAAACAACATTGAACATCTGCTGAGTTGCCTCGAAAAGAAAAAAATAAAATTCAACACTTACGATGGTTTTATTTTTCTTGATCCTGATGAAATAATCTATTGCGAAGCCAACGGTAATTATACTAACATATATCTCGACAATGACGACAGAGAAAAAATGGTCACAATGAATCTTGGATCTATTATTCAGGTTCTTCCAAATAAATTCATCAGGATAAACCGTTCCGTTACTATTAACAAGGCATATCTTAAAGAAGTTAACCGCAAAGCAAAAATATGCGTTTTATCCTCCTCAACAGGTGAGTTCGAATTTAAAGTACCGAGACATTATATCAAGGAGTTGGAGAAGGTTTAGTGAAAAACAGTTTTTATTTCTCAAACAAAATCATTTAATTTCTTTGACCATTTAGCCCTTTACAACCTGACAAAGATCAAAACTCATGATACTTTGCCAGTGCTTCGATAGGAGTCCTGAGAACTTTTTGCACCTTAATATCAAACTCGGCTGCAACCTGACGAAGCAATGCTTCAAAATAAAAAGCTACCGAACCGACAAAACTAACAGGCAAATCGCGATAGTTTTCGTAATGCTCAACCTGATTGATAAAAAACTCACGAAACGAATTTGTTACAAGTTCAAAAATATACTTATTTGACAGATTATCGGCATAGAAAGTATTGAACGAGGCAAGAAAACGGTTGGGGAAGGGCAGATTATAAATGGCATCCAGAATATTCTCACGAGTATAGTTGTATTCTTTTCTAAAAGCTTTATCAATATCATCCGGAAGGTTACCGAGCAGGTAGTCCCTGATGAATATTTTCCCCATATGAGCGCCGCTGCCTTCATCTCCGAAGAAGTATCCCAGCGACGGTACATTTTTGACAATCTTTTCCCCGTCAAAATAGCAGGAGTTGGAACCCGTTCCGAGAATGCAGGCAATACCCTCCTCATTCCAAAACAAAGCTCTTGCAGCTCCGAGAAGGTCGGAATTAACAACGATCTCGGCATTTTTGAAAGGTTTGACAAGAGCTTCTTCGATCATCATAGATTTATAAACCGTAGAGCAACCGGCACCATAAAAATAAACTTTTTCCACTTTCTCATTTTCTATTACAGGCACAAGCTCTTTTCTGATAATCGTCTCAATCTGAGCAGAATCAATATAATAAGGATTTAAACCGACAAGCTCAAAAGTCTGGTTACTCATATTCTCGCTCATCAGAACCCAGTCCGATTTTGTTGCACCGCTGTCAGCTACTAAAATCATATTTTAAATTTATGCTATAAAAATAACTATTTTTATCGCACAAAAATAAATTTTTTATGAACGGGGTCAATACAATTATATGGGACTGGAACGGAACACTGTTAAATGATGTTGATATTTGCGTTGATTCAATAAACATTCTCCTTAAAGAAAGAGGCCATAACAAGCTAAATATCAGAACATATAAATCCATTTTTACCTTTCCGGTAAAAGATTATTACACAAAAGCGGGATTCGATTTCGAGACGGAGCCCTTTGATGAAATAGCCATAAAATTTATTGATATTTATAAAGAAAAAATAAAAACATCAGGTCTTTTTCAAGATGCCGGCACTGTTTTAAGATATTTCAGAGATAAAAAATACAGACAATTGATAGTTTCGGCAATGCAAAACGAATTTCTTCAAACAACGGTTTCCGAACGTGGAATCGCCGGTTACTTCGAAAGGATTTCCGGGCTTGACAACCACTATGCCGCCGGAAAAACGGATAATGCAATGAAGCTCCTTAAAGAACTCGACATCTCCCCTGACGAAGCATGTTTTATTGGAGACACCATCCACGACTATGAGGTCGCCAGAGAAATAGGAACACGTTGCCTGCTTGTAGCCTCGGGTCATCAGTCGTATGAGCGATTAAAAAAGACCGGATGCCCGGTGGTGCATTCTCTCGGGGAAGTCAATGGCTTCTTTTGAAAACTACTATTCCGTAGTTGCTAAACGGATTTAAAATATTCTGCAGGAAGTCCGCGAACAGTTTTCATTCCCCCATTTTACCCGTATCCCAATTTTTCCTACATTTGCCCTTTTTAAAATTAAATTCAATGGCTCAAACAATATTTTACATAATTGTCGGTATAATAATTTTCGACTATCTGCTTGACAGATTACTGGATTATCTGAACAGCACAAGATATAGCAGTGAGTTGCCAAATGAACTTGAGGGTATTTATGATGAGGAAAAATACAAAAAAGCTCAGGAGTATGAAAAAGCAACCACAAGGTTTTCCACAATAACCTCGACTTTCAACCTTTTTCTGATGCTTTTAATGCTTTTTTCCGGCGGCTTTGCATATATTGATAACTTTGTAAGACATTATACCGAAAACCCGATCCTTATGGCTCTAATGTTTTTCGGTATAATAGGACTTGGTGCCGATATTCTATCCACTCCTTTTTCTCTTTACAGTACTTTCGTGATTGAAGAAAAATTCGGATTCAACAAAACAAATCTAAAGACCTTCTTTTTTGACAAATTGAAAGGATGGCTGCTTGCTGCAATCATCGGAGGCGGATTACTTGCGGCTATTGTCTGGATTTACGATTCAACGGGAGAATGGTTCTGGGTCATAGCATGGGCAGTCATCAGTCTTTTCACTATTGTAATGACGATGTTTTATTCCGATATTATCGTTCCTCTGTTCAACAAACAGACTCCGTTGGAAGAAGGGGAGCTACGCGATGCCATTGAAGCTTTTGCCGGAAAAGTAGGATTTCAACTAAAGAATATTTATGTTATGGACGGTTCCAAACGCTCTACTAAAGCAAATGCATATTTTAGCGGATTGGGCGCCAAAAAAAGGATAGTTCTTTTTGACACATTGATAAAAGACCATACAACGGAGGAGTTGGTGGCCATTCTTGCGCACGAAATAGGGCACTACAAGAAAAAACATACAACCGTGGCAATGTTGGTTTCCATTGCCCAAACAGGGATAATGATGTACATTATGTCGCTCTTTATCGGAAATCCGGTTCTTTCACAAGCTCTTGGAGCTGAGCAAGGCAGCTTTCATATGGGAATACTTGCCTTCGGACTGCTATACAGCCCTCTTTCCACAATATTAAGTCTGATAATGAACTACATATCAAGAAAAAACGAATATGCTGCCGACCGGTTTGCCGGAGAAAATTATGATGCCGGAGCTTTGATGAGTGCTCTGAAAAAACTTTCGGTAAATCATTTAAGTAATCTTAAACCCCATCCTGCCTATGTCTTCTTTTATTATTCTCATCCCACACTATTGCAACGGTTGAAGGCTTTATCACTAATCGGAAAGTGAACTAATCCAATGTGAAATGTGATGAACTCATTCCCAATAATATGTAAAATTGTAAATTTAAAAAGACATTAAAATTAAAAAACCTGACCGGTAATATTCCGGTCAGGCCAAAAATGATCATTACTTTTTTTACTAACTTCTATTTATTCGGCCGGAAAAATATCCAACTCCTTGATACTCTCTTTTATTTGCTGCTCCGTAACGCTGTAATCCTGCAAATTACCTGCAAAATATTGATCGTAAGAAGCCATATCAACAAGTCCATGTCCCGAAAGGTTAAAAAGAATTGTTTTGTTTTTCCCCTCTTCACGTGCTTTGTGAGCCTCTTTAATTACCTGGGCAATAGCATGTGTTGATTCGGGCGCAGGGATTATCCCTTCCGACCTTGCAAATTTCACACCTGCCTCAAAAGCCTCTATTTGATGAACGGCTGTCGCTTCAATAAGCTTGTCTTTAAGCAATTGACTAACAATGGGACCTGCACCGTGATAACGAAGACCGCCTGCATGTATTTTTGGCGGCATAAAATTATGCCCGAGTGTGAACATTGGCAATAGAGGTGTCATACCCATAGTATCGCCGAAATCGTAATGGAATACTCCGCGTGTCAGTTTCGGACAAGATTCGGGCTCCACAGCAACAAGCCGTGTTTGTTTTCCCTGACACAAGTTCAACCTGATAAACGGAAATGAAATTCCGGCAAAGTTGGAACCACCGCCGAAACAACCGATAACGACATCCGGAAAATCATTGGTCTTGGAAAATTGCCTAATGGCTTCCTCGCCTATAATAGTCTGATGGAGAAGAACATGATTGAGCACACTTCCCAGCGAATATTTTGTATCCGGATCTTTTGCAGCCATCTCAACAGCTTCCGAAATAGCTATACCCAGACTTCCGGGTGAATCGGGATCTTGTTCCAGAACTTTACGTCCGGCTTCCGTAAGTGTACTTGGCGATGCTACTATCTTGCCTCCCCAGGTGTTGACCATTGACTTACGATAAGGTTTCTGATTATAACTAACTTTAACCATAAACACCTGCAAATCAATATCGAAGAACTGAGTGGCAAAGCTTAAGGCACTCCCCCACTGTCCGGCACCGGTTTCGGTAGTTATCTTCTTTACTCCTTCCTTGTAATTATAATATGCCTGAGGCACGGCAGTATTCGGCTTATGTGAGCCGGCTGGACTAACACTTTCGTTTTTATAATATATCCTGACCGGAGCATCCAGCAACTTTTCGAAATTCCTTGCCCTGATAAGCGGGCTGGGACGCCAAATACGATAGATATCCTGAACCTCCTCGGGAATTTCAATCCATTTTTCCTGCGAAACCTCCTGCTTTATCAATTCCATTGGAAACAGAGGAGCCAGGTCGTCGGGACCGAGAGGCTGTTTTGTTCCCGGATGCAACGGTGGAAGCATCTTGTTGGGCATATCAGCCTGAATGTTATACCATTTGTGCGGCATTTCGCTCTCTTCAAGATAAATTTTTCTAGTTCTTGCCATAATTGTAATTTTTATTTGATTAATACTAAAGTGATTTAATTCAACAAAAAAAGGCGTGCCGTAATCGGCACGCCTTGAATATCTTTTTTATAAACAACCGGATTACGTCACTTTCGAAGTTCGTAAAGCCACCACCAATTGTTTAATATGTTATTTTTGTTTTTCATTGTTCGGCTGCAAAAATAATACTTTTTTTAAATATCAAAGAAAAAAATTTTATTTCTTATGAGATCACTCCCGACCCAAGCAATTCCTCCCCTTTGTACCAGGCTGCAAATTGACCTGATGTTATTCCTCGCTGGGGCAGGTCGAAAACGATGTAGAGGCCGTCATCCTTTTGGTACATAACCGCTTTTTGTAGAGCCTGTCTGTAGCGGATACGGACAAGATATTCATCGCTTTGTCCGGATTTCAGTTGCAGGTCGGGACGTATCCAGTGGATTTCATCATTGGGAACAAAAAGTCCTTTACGGAACAGTCCGGGATGTTTTTTCCCCTGTCCCACATAAATAATGTTTTCGATAATATCCGTCGCAATGACAAAAAGAGGCTCGGGTGTCCCCCCCACATCAAGCCCCTTGCGCTGGCCGATGGTAAAAAAGTGTGCTCCGTTGTGAGTGCTTAATACTTTACCGTCGGATTTTTTATATTTTCTGTCGGAGCATAAGATCTTCAGTTTTTCATCTTCGTCCGCCACACTTTCTGCCAATTTAGATTCGTCGGGAACTCTCTCCTGTGGTATCTCAACTATTTCACCCTTTTTCGGTTTCAGCTTTTGTTGCAGGAATGTGGGCAAATCAACTTTTCCCACAAAACAGATTCCCTGCGAATCTTTCTTATCGGCCGATGCAAGATTTTGCTCGTGTGCGATACGACGAACTTCCGGTTTTAACATATCACCGATGGGAAATAAAGCTTTTTTTATCTGCTCTTGCGAAAGCTGACAAAGAAAATAACTCTGATCTTTATTGGGGTCGCTACCGGCAAGGAGTCTGTAAACGGTTTTTCCATCCTTTGTTATCTCCTCTTTACGGCAGTAGTGGCCTGTTGCGAAGTAATCGGCTCCGATTTCGTTTACCTTATCAATAAATACATCGAATTTTATTTCACGGTTACAGAGCACATCGGGATTGGGTGTACGGCCTTTTTCATATTCCTTGAACATATAGTCCGCCACCTTTTTCATATAGTCGTCGCTGGAATCAACAATATGAAGCGGGATTCCCAGTTTTTTCGCAACCAGTTTGGCAATGATGATATCCTCCTCCCATGAACAATCGCCACGTAATGTGACGCTACTATCTTTCCAGTTTATCATAAACAGAGCTTCCACATCATACCCTTGCTGCAACAGAAGATATGCCGCAACACTGGAGTCAACTCCACCCGAAAGACCTATGATTACCTTCTTTTTCATTGTGTTTTGTTAAATTGGTGTATTTGTTGAATCGGTTGAATCGGTGCATTTGTTGAATCGGTATATCGGTACTCCATTTTACCATTTCACCCCGCCTCCTTTGGATTCGGGCAAGCATTTTTATCAATTCGCCTTTTTCATCGTCTTCAACTTCAACCTACAATCCTGCAAGGTTGATCTTTCACACCGGCTTCCACACAAACCTTACAGGATTTTCTATCCCCTTTTACGAATTCGCCTTTTTCATCGTTTTCAACTTCAACCTACAATCCTGCAAGGTTGATCCTTCACACCGGCTTCCACACAAGCCTTACAGGATTTGGCTACTCCTTCTTCTTCGATTTTTCTTCAAACTCCTTTATCAACTGTTCGGGCGACTTACCGAGGTTCTCAAGCGAAACCTTAGCATCATCCGCAAACTCATCATCGGGATATTTTTTCAGGAACTCCTGATATATCTCTTTTGCTTTTTGAAGGTTTCCGAGATTGTTTTCATAAACATATCCTTGCAGAAACAGGCATTGCGGAAGTTTATCAAAATCAGGATATTCTGCAATTATCCGTTGA
>JALSSR010000164.1 GCA_026984135.1 Bacteroidales bacterium | reverse complement strand
ATTTGTAGTATTGTCTTCATATTATAATTAGTATTTAATCATAATGACAATTTTTGACGGAAAATGTTGTCTGTGGAAGTTGGTTTTTTTCTCCGAATACTCATCAAACTAATGGGAACATATGATATAAAACCTCAATATCAATCGGTTAAGTTTTACAAAAGCAAAGTTTAACTGCAAAAACTATTCATATGCATACTTTAGATGCAAATACTTTAAATTTAAAAACAGAAACGTAAAATTATCAACCGTCGAATTAAGAATATCGGAAGATTGCCAATTATATGGTTTAAGAAAACCATTTTGTCATACATAAAAATAAATTGAAATGAAATGGCAAATACTGCCGAAAAGCACGAAAATATGGAAAATAGCGTGATTCATCTGTATTTTCTTAATACTGAATATTACAGCACCTGCCGTATAGAATATTCCGCCAAGGGCAAGCCAGAATAGTCCTTCCGGTGACAGATTGTTTATCAAAGGTTTGATAAAAATAACAATTATCCAACCCATTAAAATGTACATTACCGTTGAAAGAGTGTTGTATCTGCCTGTGTAAAATATTTTCAGGATAATTCCGGCTATTGCCGCACTCCAGGTTATTCCGAATATTATCCATCCGTAAACCCCGTTTAATGTCACAAGTGTGAATGGCGTGTATGTTCCTGCAATCAAAACAAAAATGGTTGCATGATCAAAAATCCTTAGCCGGTTTCGAATTACGGGGTCTTTTGCATTATGATAAAAGGCCGATGCTGCATATTGCACTATCAGACTGACACCGAAAATAATGAAACTCACAATATGCCAGGCATCCCCATAATCGGCTGACCTGATTACCAGAAAGACCAATGCCACAATGCTCATTAGCAGTCCCACTCCATGCGAAATGACATTTATTGTTTCCTCTAAAGGGGAATATACGACAGGTTCTTCTCTTTTCTTCATAAGGTTCATTCTTAAGCCTATCTACTCTTCCGAAAACTCTTTCAGTAGTTTTCTGTAATTTGAGAAAACGGTTGCCCTTGAGACAAATCCATAATATTTTCCGTCCTTGATAACCGGAATATTGTATTTGTCCGATTCGCTGAATTTCTGTGCCACAACCTCCATAGAATCATCGGGACTGACAATATAGCGGGGCATAAACATCAAATCACGGACAAGTGTTTTATCGTAAAGGTCCTGATTAAAAATGATATTACGAATATCATTGATAAAGATAACACCGTAAAAATTATTATCGGAATCCACAACCGGAAAGACATTGCGCCTTGATTTGGGAACTACTTTTACAAAATCACCGAGAGTTGCATCCACATCAACCGGAGTAAAATCCGTTTCTATCATATCACTCACTTTCATCAACGAAAGCATTGCCTTATCCTTATCGTGTGTAAGCAGTTCGCCGCGTTCGGCAAGACGTTTTGAATAGATAGAGTGTGGGATAAAGTATTTTATTGTAAGATAGGATATTGTGGATGTGATAATTAGCGGTGTCAGCAGCTGATACCCGCCCGTTATTTCGGCAATAAGAAATATTCCGGTCAAAGGAGCGAACATCACACCCGACATCATCCCCGCCATTCCCACAAGTGCAAAATTACTTTCCGAAACCTGTATGAAAGGAAAAAGGTTAATTATTATAGCGAGAAAATATCCTGAAAATCCGCCGATAAACAACGAAGGGGCAAAAATACCGCCCACGCCGCCGCTTCCGGTAGTGACTGATGTCGCAACAGCCTTGAACATAAATGTCATCAGAATGATGAGCCCGAAAAACCATACCTCATCCTTCAGGCTATGAAAAAGCCATTCGTTGATGAGGTCTTGTCCTTCTCCTTTGAGAATCTCTTGTAATGCTTCATAACCTTCACCGAAAAGTGGCGGGAAGACAAAGATCAGTATTCCGAGCGCAATACCACCTGTCAAAACTTTTGAATAAGGATTGCCTATTTTCTTAAATTCCGACTCAATAAATATTGTGATTCTCGTAAAATAGACGGAGACCAGTCCGGTGAATAACCCCAAAACAATAAATGCGGGAATATCGTGAAGATGAAAAGTATCTTTCAGTTGAAAGGTAAAAAGCACTCCTTTTCCCGACAGGAAAAAGGCAACCGTTGCACCCGCCACGGCAGAGATGAGCAATGGTATGAGTGAGGTGAGAGTAAGATCAAGCATAAGCACTTCAATAGCAAATACCACCGCTGCAATGGGCGCTTTAAAAATGCCTGCAATGGCACCGGCAGCACCGGCGCCTATAAGAACAATCAAAGGCTTGTGTCCCAAATGAAATAATTTGCCAAGACGCGACCCTATCGCCGAACCTGTAAGCACAATGGGCGCCTCCAGTCCTACGGAGCCCCCGAAAGCTACTGTCAGCGTACTTGCTATCATTGAAGTGAAGGTATTATGTT
>JALSSR010000163.1 GCA_026984135.1 Bacteroidales bacterium | reverse complement strand
GCTTGGTGTACCTTCCCGTATGAACCTTGGACAAATTTATGAAACTATCCTTGGATGGGCAGGTAAGAATCTTGGTGTCAAGTTTTCGACTCCTATTTTTGACGGCGCAACTTTGGATAATATCAATGAGTATATGCATGAAGCAGGCCTTCCTGAAAACGGAATGGTTTATCTTTATGATGGTGGTACGGGAGAAAAATTTGATCAGCCTGCCACCGTCGGATACATTTATATGTTGAAATTGCATCATATGGTTGACGATAAGATGCATGCTCGTTCAATCGGACCTTATTCGCTTATAACACAGCAACCTCTCGGTGGTAAAGCACAGTTCGGAGGCCAGCGTTTTGGTGAAATGGAGGTCTGGGCTCTTGAAGCATTTGGAGCTGCAAATGTTCTGCAAGAGGTACTTACTGTTAAGTCCGACGATGTTATCGGTAGGGCTAAAGCTTATGAGACAATTGTTAAGGGAGAAAATATGCCTAAACCCGGCGTTCCCGAATCATTCAATGTTCTTGTTCACGAACTTAGAGGGCTTGGGCTGAAAATATCTTTTGATTAACAGTTGGTTGTTGTTTATTATTATTTTAAATCTGTAATTAGCACTTATAAATATGGCTTTCAGAAAAGAAGAAAAAATTCCCAGTGAATTTTCAAAAATAACCATAAGTATTGCATCTCCCGAGATGATTCTTGAGAGGTCTTATGGTGAAGTCACTAAACCGGAAACTATTAACTATCGTACTTATAAGCCCGAACGGGACGGTTTGTTTTGCGAAAGAATTTTCGGTCCTGTGAAGGATTGGGAATGCCATTGTGGCAAATACAAAAGAATCAGATATAAAGGTATTGTTTGTGACCGTTGTGGTGTTGAAGTAACTGAGAAAAAAGTGCGTAGAGAGCGTATGGGGCACATTCATCTTGTTGTACCTGTTGTTCATATCTGGTTTTTCCGGTCTCTACCCAATAAAATAGGAGCTTTACTTGGTCTTCAGACTAAGAAACTCGATATGATTATTTATTACGAACGTTATGTCGTAATTAATCCGGGAATTAAAGAACAGGACGGTATTAAATATCTCGATTTCCTTACGGAAGAAGAGTATTTTGATATTGTTGAAACTTTACCTCCGGATAATCAGCATCTTGACGATTCCGACCCCAATAAGTTTATTGCTAAAATGGGTGCTGAAGCTATTCACGATCTGCTTGAAAGACTTGATCTGGATAAAGTTTCTTATGAGTTAAGACATAAGGCAAACACCGAAACTTCTCAACAGCGTAAGCAGGAAGCTCTTAAACGGCTTAAGGTTTATGAAGCTTTTCGCGATGGTCAGAAAAGAATTGAAAATCGCCCGGAATGGATGATTATAAAGGTTGTACCTGTTATACCTCCCGAACTCAGGCCGTTAGTGCCTCTGGATGGCGGGCGTTTTGCCACTTCCGATCTTAATGATCTTTACAGAAGGGTTATTATTAGAAACAACAGGCTTAAAAGGTTGATAGAGATTAAGGCTCCCGATGTGATTATGCGTAATGAGAAGCGTATGCTTCAGGAAGCTGTTGATTCGTTACTCGATAACTCAAGAAAAGCAAATGCCGTTAAAACACAGTCGAACAGGGCTCTTAAATCATTGAGTGATTCGCTCAAAGGTAAGCAGGGACGTTTCCGTCAGAATCTGCTCGGTAAAAGGGTTGACTATTCCGGTCGTTCGGTTATTGTTGTCGGTCCCGAGCTTAAACTTAACGAATGTGGATTGCCAAAAGGAATGGCTTCCGAGCTGTTTAAGCCTTTTATCATCCGAAAAATGCTTGAAAGAGGCATTGTGAAGACCGTTAAATCGGCTAAGAAAATTGTTGACAGAAAAGATCCGGTTGTCTGGGATATTCTTGAAAATATTCTGAAAGGGCATCCTATTATGCTTAACCGTGCTCCTACTCTTCACCGTCTTGGTATTCAGGCTTTTCAGCCAAAGCTTATCGAGGGCAAGGCAATTCAGTTGCACCCGCTTGTTTGTACGGCTTTTAATGCCGACTTCGACGGTGACCAGATGGCTGTGCATGTTCCGCTGGGAAATGCTGCCATTCTTGAAGCACAACTTCTGATGCTCGCATCCCATAACATTCTTAATCCCGCAAATGGTGCTCCTATTGCCGTACCGTCGCAGGATATGGTTCTCGGGTTGTATTATATAACCAAAGCAAGAAAAAGTACTCCCGAAATGCCAATAAAAGGTGAAGGTTCTACTTTTTATGGACAGGATGAGGTTATTATTGCTTATAATGAGAAAAAACTTGATCTGCACGCAATAATCAATTGCAGGGTTACCGTAAAGGAAGATGGTGAATTAAAGGAAAAACTCATCGAAACTACAGCCGGCAGAGTCCTTTTTAATCAGGTGGTTCCGAAGGAGTTTGGGTTTATTAACCAGCTTCTTACAAAAAAATCTTTGAGAGATATTATTGGAAAAATAATAAAACTTTCGGGTACGGCTACTACGGCTAATTTCCTTGATGACATAAAGAATCTTGGATTTAAAATGGCTTTTGAAGGCGGGCTCTCCTTTACAATGGGTGACGTTGTAATTCCCGAGGTTAAGGAAGAATTGATAAATCAGGCAAATGCCGAAGTTGATGAGGTGATGAATAACTATAATATGGGATTCATTACTAATAATGAAAGGTATAATCAGATTATTGATATCTGGACTCATACCAACTCCAAACTGACACAAACCCTGATGGATAATATTACCAAAGACAGGCAGGGTTTTAATCCTATTTTTATGATGCTTGATTCCGGTGCCAGGGGCTCAAAAGAGCAGATCCGTCAGTTATCCGGAATGAGAGGGTTGATGGCTAAGCCGCAAAAATCAGGTGCCAAGGGTGGTGAGATTATTGAAAACCCGATTTTGTCCAACTTTAAAGAAGGTCTGACGGTACTGGAGTACTTTATTTCAACTCACGGTGCTCGTAAAGGTCTTGCGGATACGGCTCTTAAAACCGCTGATGCCGGTTATCTTACTCGTCGTTTGGTGGATGTGTCTCAGGACGTTGTTATTACCGGACTTGACTGCGGGACATTGAGGGGACTGCGTACTTCCGCTTTAAAGAAAAATGAAGAAGTTGTTGAAACTCTTTACGACAGAATACTTGGCCGTACAACACTTCACGATATTTATCATCCGCAAACCGGAGAACTGATAATCAGCGGAGGAGAAGAAATAACCGAGGAGATCGGTAAAATAATTGAAGATTCTCCTATTGAGGAGGTCGAAATCAGGTCGGTACTGACTTGCGAGTCTAAACGCGGTGTTTGTGCAAAATGTTACGGCCGTAACCTGGCAACGGGTAAAATGGTTCAGAAAGGTGAAGCTGTCGGTGTTATTGCTGCCCAGTCAATCGGTGAGCCGGGTACACAGCTTACACTGCGTACGTTCCACGTCGGGGGTACTGCTTCAAATGTTGCCATATCTTCAAGAATAGAAGCCAAATATTCGGGTAAACTGGAGATTGATGAGCTTCGTTTTGTGGAATATACCGATTCCGAAAAGAATAAATATGATATCGTCCTCGGGCGTTCTGCCGAAATGAGAATCCTTGACGAAAACACGGGTATCATTCTCGCCTCGGGTAATATTCCTTATGGTGCAAAACTGTATGTGCGTGATGGTAAGTCTGTTAAAAAAGGTGATATAATTGCGGAATGGGATCCGTATAATGCGGTTATCCTTTCGGAAGTGTCCGGTAAAGTTAAATTTGACAATATTGTTGAAGGTTTGACTTACAGAGTTGAATCCGACGAACAGACAGGTTATCATGATAAGGTGATTGTTGAATCGCGTCAGAAAAACAAAAACCCGACTATTAAGATTTTGTCTCCTTCAAATGAAGTGGTGAAATCATACGATATCCCGGTTGGTGCTCATATTTTTGTTGAAGAAGGTACAAAACTGAAGGCCGGAGATATTCTGGTTAAAATACCACGTGCAATTGGTAAATCGGGTGATATCACCGGAGGTCTGCCGAGAGTGACGGAATTGTTTGAAGCAAGAAATCCTTCTGACCCGGCAAAAGTTGCCGAGATAGACGGCGTTGTTTCATTCGGTAAGAAGTTGAAAAGAGGTAATCGTGAGGTTATTATAACATCCAAGACAGGTGAAGAAAAACGCTATCTCATCTCAACCTCAAAACAGATACTTGCTCAGGAAAACGACTATGTTAAAGCAGGAACGCCTCTCTCGGAAGGTGCTATGACTCCCGCTGATATTCTCGCTATTAAAGGACCTATGAAGGTTCAGGAGTATATTGTGAACGAAATTCAGGAAGTTTACCGTTTACAGGGTGTGAAGATCAACGATAAGCACTTTGAAACCATTGTGCGTCAGATGATGCGCAAGGTGGAAGTCGCCGACCCGGGTGATACCAAATTCCTTGAAGGTGAACTGGTGAATAAAATTGAGTTTATGGAGGAGAATGATAATATATTCGGCAAAAAAGTGATTGTTGATCCTGGTGATTCAACTGTTTATACTGCCGGTATGATCGTGAGTGCCAGAAAACTCAGAGAGGAAAATTCCCAACTGAAACGTAAAGACCTTAAACTGGTTGAAGCCGTGGAGGCAAAACCCGCCACAGCTCGGCAGGTGTTGCAAGGAATTACGAAAGCTTCACTGCAAACAAACAGTTGGATTTCCGCTGCTTCCTTCCAGGAAACAACCAAGGTGCTTACAATGGCAGCTATTAATGCCAAGAGTGACAGCCTGATGGGTCTGAAAGAGAATGTGATTGTCGGACACCTCATTCCTGCAGGTACGGGACTGAGAGAGTACGAAGATCTCATAGTCGGCTCGCGTGAAGAGTATGAAGCTTTAATGGCTGCTAAGGAAGAAGATGACGAATAATCTTAAAATTATATCAAATGTCAGATCAACAAAATAAAAATCAGATAAATATAGAACTCAGCCCCGAAATGGCCGAGGGAATATATTCTAATTTGGCAATAATAACTCACTCTCATTCCGAGTTTGTTGTTGACTTTATTAAAATGATGCCAGGAATACCGAAGGCTAAGGTGAAGTCGAGGATTATACTGACTCCGCAGCATGCCAAAAGACTTTTTAAAGCTCTTAAAGAGAATATTACTAAGTTTGAAGCTATGCATGGCGAAATCAAGATGCCTGAAAGGGAACAACAGTTTCCGCTTAACCTTGGAGGTCCTCCGGCAGAGGCTTAATCCGAACTTAATAAAAAGCAATCCTGTCCGGATTGCTTTTTTTGTACATTTGCAGCTGTATGTTGACATCTGCCTTTGAGATATTATTTGGTAAAGCGGTGAAAATTTCCGGATTGATTCTGCTGTTATCCTCTTTTGTGCTTTCGGGTGCTATTGCTCAAAAACCTACAAAGATAAGGATCATCAGAGCCGACGATCTTAAAGCGGGAAAGGAAGGTAAGGATAAGATTCAGCGCCTTATCGGAAATGTTATCCTTTTGCACGACAGCACTTATCTTTATTGCGACAGTGCCCATCTTAACGAAAAGAAAAATAGTTTTGACGGGTTCGGAAATGTTCATATCAAGGTTTCGGATACACTTAATATTTATAGCGAAATACTTAACTATAGCGGTGATAACAAGATTGCAGAATTGCATCATAACGTCAGACTTATGGATAAAAGGTCACAATTATATACCGATCACCTATGGTATGACCGTGCCAACAGATATGCATGGTATTTGACCGGCGGGGAAATAATTGATACTGCAAATAAGCTTGTAAGCAAAAAAGGATATTATTATACCGATTCAAGGGAAGCCATTTTTAGCGATAGTGTTGTGCTGACAAATCCACGTTATGTTATGGAAAGCGATTCTTTAAAATATCTTACCGAACCTGAGATTTCCTATTTCTATGGCCCGACAACCATTACAAGCGACAGCAATCTGGTATATTGTGAAAACGGCTGGTACAATACTAAAACCGATAAATCTTTTTTTAGTAAAAATGCATATATCATTACAAAAGAACAAAAGCTAAGCGGCGATACTTTGTACTATGACCGTAATACCGACTTCGGACTTGCTTACGGAAATGTCACTTTGCTTGATACGGTTCAGAAAATGCTGATTACCGGTAATTACGGCGAGTTTAAAAAACGTGCCGGATTTTCCTTTGTGACAGATAGTGCTCAGGCTATAATGATTGATAAAAAAGACTCACTCTTTCTCCATTCCGACACCCTGTGGATACATTTTAACAAAAAACAAAATCCGGAATATATGCTTGCATATCACAAAATGAAATTTTTTAGGAACGATATGCAGGGAATGTGCGACTCACTTGTTTACAGCTTTAAAGATTCAACTATTTTTCTTTACGTTTCACCCGTTTTGTGGTCGGAACAAAACCAGCTTACTGCCGATTCCGTTAGGATAGCCTTAAGCAATAATCAGATTGATACACTGGCACTTGTGGGCGATGCTTTTATCATATCTATTGATGATTCCGTTAGAAGAACATACAACCAGATAAAAGGGCGGATACTTGTTGCCTATTTTAAGAATAATGAGATGAAGGTTATTAAGATTTGGGGTAACTCCGAATCTCTTTATTTCGTCAGAGATGAATACAAAAGACTTGTGGGAATTAATAAGTCGTTATCAAGTGATATGAGGATATATCTCGATAGCAACAAAATAAAGATTATTACTCCAATTCAGAATGTTGATTCCCATATGTATCCTCCAGGAGGTGAACTTCAGGGAGAAGACCTGCTTCTGAAAAATTTTAAATGGATTGAAGGGAAAAGACCTCTGAAAAAGGAGGATATTTTTGTTTGGTAATACGGAACCTATCCAGACCGCAATTATATTTTATTTCCGAATACTATGGATAATATAATAGAGTAAGGGGATGAAATATAAACTTACAATTGTGCCGAAAAACATTCCTCCGATAATTGATAATGCAAGTGGCAGTTGAAGTTCGACACCGAGTCCGGTAAAGAACAATAATGGAACGAGTGCAAGAATTGTTGTTATACTTGTCATTAAAATCGGTTTTACTCTTCTTTTGCCTCCTATGGAGATTGCCTCAAGGAGCGGCATCCCGTTTTTGTAATAGTGGTTTATGGTGTCTATTTTCAAAATGGAGTCGTTGATTATTATCCCGCTCATAACGATTATCCCAATGGCAGACATAACATTCAGCGATGAACCGAAAATTATCAAAACAATTAGTGCACCTGCTATGTCAAGGAAAATCTCAGTAAGGACTATTACAGGTTGCACAACCGATTCGAATTGAGCTGCAAGTATGAAAAATAGTAATAATACGGAAATAATTAAAACAATTATGAGCTCTTTGAAAAGTCCGATATCTTTAAACAATTCACCCGAAAAGGTAACTTCAAGGCCGGGCAAAGTACTTGCAAATGATTCTATTCTTTTTTGTACGGTTTTGTAATCATCCATAGAAGCTTCAACAGGTACGGGAATATATTCGCCTTGTCTGTCGGCATTTATATATCTGTAACTTGTGTTTTTTTCAACATTTATCAATGACAGCAGGTTTATGGATTTTTTTTCTCTGTTTTGAACTTCCGCATTTTGTAAAATGGTATAAATATCCTTTCCCTTTTCGCTTATTATGATATCAATGAAGGATTTGCCCGATTTTAAAACTCCCGCTTTGTTTCTTCCGAACAAAGTCTCAAGCTTGTCAACTACTCTGTTGTATTCAACATTGTAAACGGTGAGTTTTTGAAAGTTCAATGAGATATTGATAACGGTTTTTTCGGGTAAGGGGTTTTTGTTAAGTAATGTGGTATTTTGACTTATATCAGCAATAAGTTTTTTGACGTCATTTATTTCGGGTGGTGAATTTCTGTCGGATGAACGGATATTGGCAACAAGAGGTGCTCCTTCACCCGAAAACAACATTGTGAAGACGTTTTTTTCCGGTTTGAGATCAATGGAGGCGTCCGGATAGTTTTTTTCAAAAAAGTCCGAAATCTCTTTTTTTAGTTTTACGGCATCATTCACACTTGCGGTTTTAAAATATAGTTCGGCACCCTGTTCTCCTGTTCCTGCCGAATGTTCCAAAACAAACTGACTCTCTCCGACAAAGGCATCTTCCGCCTGCCGTTCGATTGATAAATTAGAAAAAACGGTAATTATACGCTTTTTGCTCTCTTTAAGGTCAACAGGTTCATTCCAGTTTATTACAACGTTGAATCCCGTCTGTTTTGTCTCGGGCATAAACCGCTTTTCTATCTCTTTAAAAAGAAAAAAGCCTGCAGGTACAAGCAGTGCAAAAAGAAGCAGGAATAACATTTTTTTTCTTATAACAAACAAAACTCCGTTTTCAAATTTTGTTTCAAAATTTCCGAACTCCTTTTCATTTTTATCAACAGGTGTCTTTTTGTAGAATAGCCGGTAAAAAACCGGGAGTATCATTATGGAAACGAGCAGCGAGACAAAAAGGCTCACCGACACGGTTACAGCCTGATCGAAAAATAAAGCACCGGAGATGTCGCTCAGGAATACCAAAGGTACGAATACGGCTATCGTAGTCAGTACCGAGCTTAGAAGAGGCCTGATAACCTCATTGGTGCCTTGTATGCAAGCACTGTTGACGTGCACCCCTTTGCGGCGGTATTGAGTAATGTTGTCAATGACGATAATGGAGTTGTCAATCATCATTCCCACGCCGAGTATCAATCCCGAAATGGAGACAATGTTTATTGAGATATTTGCAAGATAGAGAAAGAAGAGGCTTATTATCAGGGCGGCAGGAATGCTGATTCCCGTTAGCAGAGGAGCTTTTACATCGCGCATAAAGAAAAACATCACTATAATTGACAGTAATAGCCCCAGCAACAAAGTTTGTTTTAGGTTTTTCATCGAATAGTTCAATAGCTCCGACCTGTCGCGGCTGACGCGAATCTCCAGCCCCGGATTCTCTTTTTTCAATTGCTTTATCAAAGTGTGAAGTTCGGTATGCATAACACTCATCTGAGCATCCGCCTGTTTTATCACTGCCATTACTATCGCCTCTTTTGTGCCGGCAAGATACAGTCCCTTTCGCTGTTTGGGTTTTATTTTTATTGATGCGATCTCTTTCAGTTGTATTAACCTGTTGCCTGCATTCAGATAAAGGTTTGCAATATCGTCAACGGTTTTAAGCTCGGCTGATATGCGGACATTGTACAGATATTGCCCGTCTTTGATAAGAATATTGCCCAGCGAGATATTGTTTTGTTTCAATGTGCGCTCAATGTCCGCATTGGTAAGATTGAGGCTTTCAAGACGTTCCTTTCGGGGTGTTATGACAATTTCGGGATATTCCAGCCCCGAAATATCCACCATCGCCACCTCACTCAGTTGTTCTATCCTTTTTTTAAGGACATTTTGGGTATATATGCTTAGTTGGATAAGATCATTGTTTTTGTTCCAATAGGAGGAGTCGGGCACCACACTGACATAAAATACCGGAATGTCGGAGGCTGATGCTTTCATAACCTCGGGCCGTTCCATATCGCGAGGCAGGGTCTCCATAATACCGTCAATCTTTTCATTGGTTTCGATATATGCAAGATGAATGTCGGTATTATATGCAAAGCGTAGTTTTATGACGGCAATACCGTCACGTGTTTCACTGTTGATATCCTTCAGATGGTTCACCTGAAGTAATTGTTGTCTCACCTTTTTTACAACGGCATTTTCGAGCCTGCGCGCATCGCTGCCCGGATAGCTTATCCTGACGGTTATCTCAGGTATATTCACCGGCGGCAGTAGCGACACCGGCATTCGGGATGCCGTTATCACCCCGAGAACCAAAAACCCTATCAGGGTCATTATTACCGCTATCGGCCTGTTGATTAAAAATTTTACCATTTTAAATAAATGAAAGCAAATGTACCTATTATAACTTTTAAAATATCAATCATTTTATTATTCAGGTTTTGCTTCTTCTCTTTGAGTATCTTCGTGTATTCTTTGTAATTCTACGTGTTATAGCTGTTTCACAAAGCTGCACAAAAAATCTCAAAGGAAACACAAAGACATAATCTGTTAATAATGAGCAATATTCTGTTTTTTAATTTAACACGAAACATTATATCATTTTTCTATTTTCACCTTGGCATCGTGTGCCAGATTCAAATTTCCTTTTACTATCACACTGTCGCCGGGCGCAAGACCTTCGGTGACAACATATTGTGTACTGTTTTCAAGTGATGTCTTTACGTAGTTCCATTTTGCAAGTCCGTTTTCGTAAGTGAACACCACCTTTCTGTTAGAGCGCAATACCAATGCCTCTTTGGGGATAATGATTTTGCCGGGCACCGTGTTGTCTATTATCACCCTGACATTCATGCCGTCAAAAAGCGACAGGCCGGCAGGGATGCTGTTCACGGAAGCTTTAACGGTTATCAGTCCGTTTTTATCAACCGTGGGGTTTATCTCCGTTATGACACCCGCGAGTTGTGACGTGTCGCCGGCAAAAGGCTCTATCGTTATCTCCATCCCTTTATTAACACGTGCCGATTCCGATTCCAGAATAGTGAACTCAACAATGTAAGACGAATTATCCAGCAGCGTGCAGAAAATATCCGAGGGTGAAATCATATTGAATGATTGTGCCTTGATGCCTGATACCACACCCGTGAAGGGCGCACGCAAAAAGGTGTTGTTATATGCCAGACGGGCTTGTTTCTGTTGGTTGAGGGCACGGTTGTAGCCGCTTTGTATTTTGAGACTGTTGAGCATTTGTTTCGACACGCTGTTGGTGTCGTTCTGTTTACCGCCGTGCATAATAAGCTGCGAATTAAGCTCAATGAGCGCCGACTCCACCTGATCCTTTGCCTGCTCAAGTGCAAGATACTCCTTTTTGTTTTGCAGGGCGGCTATGAGAGTGTTTTTGGCAACTCTCTCACCGTTTACAACCTTAATGGCCTTGAGTATGCCCGATGTACGGAACCTCAACTCGGCTTTACGCGCAGAGTGAAGTATGCCGTTGGAGAAAAGCTGGCTTTTGAATGTGCCGGTGTCTATTACCTTTACCTCAACGGGTTGTGGCTCGGTCTGTACCTTTTTAACCTCGGCAGAATCATCATTCGAACTCTTTTTGTCCCCGCACGACAACAGCAGAAACGGAATAATTGTGAATATTATGGCCTTTCGCATTACTATAGTTTTGAACGTTTTGTTTTGTAATGCAAACATAGGGAAAATTAGTTATTAATAATAAAAAAAATTTATTTTTCTTCACGTACCGTTCCTTCAATATACAAAGCATCC
>JALSSR010000162.1 GCA_026984135.1 Bacteroidales bacterium | reverse complement strand
ACAACTTTAAAGGCGACGGAGAAAACAATCTGATAGTTCTGGATTACAAACCTCCAACACCTGTGACGGAAGATAATTTTACCGGACATTTTATTTACGGATTGCGCTCAAGCGATGTGCAACACGTTATTTCAAACGGAAAAATGATTGTCAGGGACAGAAAAATAACAACCGTTGATGAGAAGGAAATATTAGACTATTCACAAAAAGCGGCTACCAAATTGTGGAAAAGGATTTAGTGAGAAAGTGTTTTTTTGTCTAACTTTGCAATTTTAATCATTATAGTTAATGCAAAGCATAATAGAAATAAATAAAGATAGATTAACCGAATTATGTAAGTCTTTAAATATAAAGAAAATGATGGTTTTCGGCTCTGCAACTTCGGATAAATTTACTAATAATAGTGATATTGATTTTCTTATTTCTTTTAATGATAACATCTCCTTTGAAGAATACACTGATAATTATTTCAAATTACATTATAAGCTAAGAGAGATATTTAAAAGGGATATTGACGTCGTGACGGAAAGAACACTGACAAATCCTTTTTTCATTAAAAGCGTTAATAAAACAAAACAGTTAATATATGAAGCCTAAGCCTGATGGACTTAACTATTAAAAACGGCACAATTGTCACGGCAACGGAAACCTTCAAGGGTTCGGTATATATCCGGGACGGGAAGATCAACTCAATCCGTAAAGAGGGGGATAGCGTTCCCTTATCCGATAATATAATTGATGCTTCGGGAATGTATATTTTCCCCGGAGGAGTTGACCCGCATGTACATTTCCACCTTAAAACACCGGCAGGTTATTCCTCGGATGATTTTTATACGGGAAGCAGAGCGGCACTTTTCGGCGGTACAACAACAATAATTGATTTTGTAACACCCGAAAGAGGCCAATCCATTATTGAAGCAGTCAAACAAAGAAAAGCGGAAGCCGAAATCTGCCTTACCGATTACAGTTTCCACGTAAGCCCTGTTGAATGGTCGGAAAATACTGAATCCGAGCTAAATAAATGCATCCATGAAGAAGGTATTCCGTCATTCAAAGTCTATATGGCTTACAAGAACTCCATAGGTCTTGAAGATGACGAAATCGGAAAAGTAATGTCGGTAGTCGGGAAATCAGGTGGTACACTTGCGATACATTGCGAGATGGGTGACGCTATTGATGTTTTGCACTCTATTTTTGCTTCCGAAGGTAGATTAAGTCCTAAGTATCACGCTTTTTCAAGGCCTGCCTATCTTGAAAGCGAATCGGTAAAAACAGCTATTAAACTTGCCCGTGAAACGGAATGTAAAATTTACATTGTTCACGTGTCGGCAGAAGATTCGGTGAAACACATTCGTGAGGCTAAAAAGCTTGGTCAAAAAATCTTTGCCGAAACCTGCCCGCAATATCTTCTCCTTGACAAATCAAAATACGAAGGCGATTTTCAACAGGTTGCACCTTACATAATGAGCCCGCCGTTACGAAAAAAGGAAGATAATCGGGCTTTATGGATGGCAATTGCGGACAAGACAATTGAGAGTTTGGGAACCGATCACTGCCCCTTTACAATGAAACAAAAGGAGGAAGGGAAAGATGATTTTCGTAAAATCCCAAACGGTGCCGGAGGGGTTGAACATCGTCTTGAATTGCTTTACACGTACGGAGTAAACACGAATAAAATAAGTATAAACCGTTTTGTTGAGATAACATCAACAAATCCGGCTAAAATTTTCGGACTTTACCCCAAAAAGGGAGAAATAGCCGAAGGTAGTGATGCCGATATTGTAATCTGGAATCCCGAAAAGGAAAAGACAATCTCTGCCGAATCACATCATCAAAACAGCGACATCAACATTTATGAAGGAGTTAGGGTAAAGGGAGGAGTTGAATATGTAATTAAAGCGGGAGAAGTAATAATCAGGAAAGGGAAAATGATGAATAGTAGTGTTAAAGGAAAGTTTCTGAAAGTTGATTTAAATGAGACAAATCAAGAATATTAAAGATAAAAAAAGGTTGCTTGAATTTTTGAATTCTTATGTTTCCGATAATAAAAAGCAACTTTTCGACAAAATCATCAAATACAGGACAAGACATTTAACAGTTGTTCTCGAAGACATTTATCAACCTCACAACGCAAGTGCCGTTCTTCGTTCGTGTGACTGTTTCGGCATTCAGGATGTCCATATTATTGAAAATGAAAACACTTACGAGGTGAATCCCGATGTGGCACTCGGTTCGTCAAAATGGCTCGACCTGATAAAATATAATTCAAAGAAAAACAATACCCTTGACGCTTTTAACACATTACGTGATAAAGGGTACAGAATAGTCGCAACTACTCCGCATAAAAACGATCAGACGCTTGATGAGCTTGATATTTCGACGAAAACAGCACTCGTTTTCGGTACCGAATTACGGGGACTTTCGGATATTGCTCTTGACAATGCCGATGCTTATGTAAAAATTCCGATGTACGGATTTACCGAAAGTTTCAACATTTCCGTTTCCGCAGCTATTATATTGCATCATCTTTCCGAAAAATTGCGAAAATCGGATACCGACTGGAAACTGACTGAAGATGAAATAATTGACATAAAACTTAACTGGGCTAAAACCGTTGTTAAGAAAAGCGATTTACTTGTGGAGACGTTCAATCAAAGGTATAATAAATAATAGCTCTGTTCTCTCAAAATCGGTTACACATTATACCTATTCGGTAAAATTTGTAATATTTTTTAACAAATCATTTGTATTCAACAATATTTTTATAATTTTACGCAAAATTTAATAACAAATTAAAATTTAAGCTTATGGGAAAAGGTGATAAAAAAAGTAAACGGGGCAAAATAATTATAGGCTCCTATGGTGTCTCGAGGCCGAAGAAAAAGAAGTTCAGAAAATACACACCTGATGTAAAACCAAAAGCTAAAAAAGAAGAACCGGCTGAGGAAGAAAAGGTTGTGAAAGCTAAGAAAAAGACAGCAACCAAGACTACTGCGAAAAAAGCGGCTCCAAAGAAAACAACTGCAAAAAAGACAACTGCAAAAAAAACGGCTCCTGTTGAAGATAAAAAGACAAAGGAGCCTAAAGCAGAGGCGGATAAAAAGGACTAAGGAGCTTAATAGTTTGTAGTACCGACTTAAATAAATAGCAGGGAATCAAAGGTTTTCTGCTATTTTTTTAAACGCCTCTCCCCTCTCCTCAAAGTTAACGAACATATCATAACTTGATGCAGCCGGCGACAAAAGACATATTGACCCGGGAGAGGTATTTTCCCTGACAATATCTGCAATTTCATCAAAATTATTCACAAAAAACAGGTTTATTCCGTTTATATTCCCTTTATTAATAACTCCGTCAAGAACCCGTTTTCCCGCATCACCTGTAAAGATAATATTTTTCAAACCGGAAGTGACAATAAAATCAATAAGAATGTCATAATCAATTCCTCTGTCCTTTCCGCCAATAATAAGTGTATCAACACTTTTCAAAGTTTTCACAGCCTCAATGGTTGCTTCGGGAATAGTAGCAATTGAATCATTATAAAAATGAATATCCCTAAACGTACCGATATATTCAAGGCGATGCGGAAGTCCTTTGAAATCCATCACGGCTTCCCGAATTTCGTCGTCTTTAACCCCCAAAATCTTTGCAACAGCTACCGAAGCCATAATGTTTTTCAAATTGTGATCTCCGGGAAGATTTTGTCGTTTTCTAAAATCATATTCTGTGCGGCTGTCACCATAGGCTACCACCAATTTTCCGTCATCGGTAAAAATTCCGTTTTCCAATTTCTTCAAAAGCGAATAAGGTAAACAATCACCCTTAATAATCTCATTTGCCAATAAATCCCGTATTGTCGGATCGTCAGCACTGCAAATGAAGGTGTCACCCGGTTTTTGAAACCGCATTATATTGAGCTTTGCAAAATGATATTCGGTAAGGCCGTTATAATGGTCAAGATGCTCTTCAAAAAGGTTGAGCAGGACAGAAATGCGGGGAGAAACCGTAATATTTTCCAGTTGATGTGACGACATTTCAAAAATGACCGGTGTATCCTCTTTTATATCTTCAATCATATCAAGTGGAGGAACCCCTATATTCCCAACAAGCAGGAGGTTCTTGTACCTCTTTTTAAGCAAATGATATATCAGACTTGACGTCGTACTTTTTCCCTTGGTACCCGTAATTCCCACTACCTGATTTCTAAACTGAGTAAGGAATAATCCGGTCTGTGATGTTATTTTTCTGTCCGGAATTTTATCTTTAAGTAAGTTAACCGGAATCCCGGGCGATTTAATAATAATATCGTAGTTATTAGCATTGTCAAGATAGGAAATTCCCGAATAAAAAGGTACATTCTTAGTTATTTCGATTCCGGTTTTCTCTAAAATATCCGGATTTGAGTCGGCAACCGCAACTTCATTTCCCGGAAAACACTTCATCAGAAACCTAAAGGTTGATTGCCCCTCCCTTCCAAAACCGAGAATAAGGATTTTCCTGTTTTCCAATATGTTATTAATCACCTCCAACACTAATTTTCATTTTTAAGTTTACCCACTTTAGAATTACTTTCTCAAACTTATCACTCAAAAAATGCTCCGTATTAAAATCATTCAGCAACTCGCTGAATTTTACATTTTTATAAATTTCATATACTTTACTTCTTTTATATTCTTCAAATAAAGCCGGTAAATCTCCGTTCCGGCCAATAGCATAAGCAATAGCGGCATTAACTTCATCAACAGTACCGACGCATTCAAACGGCTTTACCGGAGTTGTACCTGTCAATTCATTTAATACAGGCAGCAGCGAGTCGTCATCAAGAATATCTTTATCAAATATTTTTATAATATCCTGTTTATCAATAAAAGGTGAAAGGATAATTGCAGTAAAGAGACATTTGGGACACTTTCCGCACCACGAATCCGTCTTACTTCCTGCATTACAACTTCTAAAAACGGGATGATACTTCTTGAACCCTGAAAATAAACTGGCAATCTGCAATTCGGACAAAGGTCTGAGAAAGCTAAAGTAGTTTATTTCATTTGAAATGTACTTTGCCACATATCCCCTAAAATCCTTTTCAAACTCATAACTCTTTGAATATTGATGATTTACACCCGAATCACTTTCAGTCGGCTCGTTGGCACTCGATTCATTTGAAAGGGCAATGTGCCCGGCACCAGTCATAGCGGATGCAAAAAGTGTCACAAAAGCCAGCAACGCCGAAAATGGAGTATGTCCGTTAAGGAAACCATTGGCATTGAGCTCCAACAAAAGAGGGTCAATTGTGCGTTGGATTCTGAAAAAAGCATCTTTCCCAAATCCTGCAACCTCTACGGTATCCGTTGTCGCTTTCCGGGGATTAAGAATTAAAGGAATTATTTCAAAGTCATTTTTCAATAGCTCAAGAGTAACTATTGAATCCTTTCCTCCTCCAACCGGCACGAGCACTTTTTCATTAAAAGACAATTCTATCCGTGGAAATTCTTTATCGCTTTCCGAAATTATCTCCACAAAATCGTTTTGTTCGGCAGTTATTCCGTTTGTATAGAAAAATTCCCCCAAACCATTAAAGTATAACCTTTTCCACCAATTAATCTGATCCCGGTTAAGTTTATATGGTTTTACTATAATTTTCTTCGGGCAGATTGCTTTCCAATAGCTAATTAACTCTATCATTCCCAGATGAAAAGCAAGAGTTTGCAAATCATCAACTGACAATTCATTGGAAATAAACCTGTTATTCGGAATTGTCAGTGTAGGGGAAAAATGAAATTTATCGTCAATCCAAAAGTCCGACACAACTATAACCGAATCATTTTCAGTGGATACGGAAAACTTTTCAAATATAAATGAACCATATTCGTTGCGAAGTTGTTTAAATATTTTGTTATTATCTCTTTTCAATTCTATAAAAAGGTATTATTTTTGTATATTTGAAAATCCGTAAAAATGATGTCAAAAGTACAATTTTGTAATAACAACGAAAAAAAAAGAAAAAAAAATGACAGATATAAACAATATTCTTAAGATAAAAACGAATAATATTAGTCCGGCAAAAGGCAAGGTTTTAATTTCAGAACCGTTTTTACTCGACTACTATTTCAAACGCTCGGTAGTCTTGCTTGCCGAGCATAATGAGGAAGGTTCTTTCGGATTGATTGTTAATAAACCTGTCGAATGGAAACTCAGCAAGGTTCTGAAAGGGTTTCCCGATTTTGATGCTCCGGTCTATATTGGCGGACCTGTAAAGACAGACAGCCTGTTTTTTATTCATACACGAGGCGATATTATTGAAAATAGTATGGAAATTCTGGATGGTTTGTACTGGGGAGGTGATATAGAAATAGTGAAGGAATTAATATTAATAAACCGCATTACAAGCAACGAAATTAAATTTTTTGTAGGATATTCAGGTTGGGTAGCCAACCAGCTTGAAGATGAATTGGAAAGAAACTCGTGGTTGGTTTCAAAAATTAAACCGCAACAAATCATGAAACCCGACACTGAAAATCTTTGGGATGACACGCTGAAACAGCTTGGTGACGATTACTCATACTGGACAAACTTCCCGTCAGACCCGGCAATGAACTGATTTTATGCATATATTTCATTCCTGTGACAGGTAATCGTTTGATCCATAACCCATACATCAACAGTTGAATTATAGATACGTTCAACCGAACCCCAGAATTTACTTTCACCGATATATACTCTACAAATATCCCCTACTTTCAGTTTACGCCGTATCCTGTTGGTTTTACCGACATTATAAATAATGACAGTAATGTAAATCAACAACAGAAAAATCACAACATATAACATACACCCCAGATTTTAGAGAATGCAAATATATATAAAATTAAATATATTCCCGTGAAATTTTTTTATTGGTATTTCATTTCAACGGTTATTTATAGGTATTTAAATCTACGTAAACTGGCAAATGATCACTAAAACCGCCATTATATTTCATTCCTGCAAATGAGCGAAAAGGTTTTTCTCCGGTATATTTCTCATCTTTTTCCAACAAGTATCCGGGATGATAAATATGCGCTCCGCTCGTAGAAACGGAAACACCGTTTTTTCTCATTAAAAGTGAGCCCGAAACAATAAACTGATCCAGTATTTCCCATCTTCCCTGATATTTATGCGTTCCCGTTTTTTGTCTCGTAAAAAGTCCTGACATAAGGTTATATAACTCTTTTGACTTAACTTGAGTAGTATCTGATAATGCATTAAGGTATTTTGAGATACTTTCATCTTCCGGTTGGTCATTAAAGTCTCCCATAATAAATATCTTAACCGAATCCGAAATATTAAACAAAGAATCGGTTTGTGATTTCAACACTTCGGCAACGTATGCCCTCTTGGGTTCGGTACCCATTAACCCGCCGTATTTTGAAGGCCAGTGATTGACGAAAAAATGAATAGTGTCGCCGTAAACAAGCCCTTTCACATAAAGGATGTCACGTGTCCTGGATGAAGTGTCAAAAGGAAACCGTATTCCTGTAACACTATGAAACAGAGGAGTAAAGAGATCGGGACGATAAAGCATTGCAACATCAATACCGCGTTTATCGGGAGATTCTTCGTGAATGACCTTGTACCCGAACTTTTTCAATGGAGTGTCATAAATAAGTTTGTTTAAGACAAACCTGTTTTCTATTTCACATAATCCGATAATGGCTGGTGGCTCCCACCCACCGATATTGACCAAAACTTTGTAAACATTATTAATTTTTTTATAAAACTTCCGGTTATCCCAATGCCTGACAGCATCAGGGGTAAATTCGTCATCAAGTTTCAACGAATCATTGTAAATATCAAACAGGTTTTCAACATTATAAAAAACCACCCTGAAACGAGGAACATCGGAAAGATCTTGGGATTGAGAAAAAGTAAATATGGGCAAAAGACAAATAAAGATAATAAGTTTATTTGAAGTTATACCGTTCATTTTTCTCATTTTGTGCACACAAATATAAAAATAATTAATTATTTATCAACAACCATTTTGAATATTAACGGATATTGATACTTTTGACAGCTTATTTGGCAAATTAAAAGTTACAGATTAGTTATGATCAAAGATAAAGGATTTAATCCAACGGAAAATTACAATAAAACCAAAGAGATCATCGGTTATGTACCTATCCGACAGGCGACTCAGAAAGATTACGACAGAATAGGCTTTATGTCGGGACTGGAAGTCCATCAACAACTACTCACCAAGCGCAAACTCTTTTGCAACTGTCCGGCGGGTATTTACCAGAAAGATGATGAGTATGATGCAGAGGTAATTCGACATATGCGGCCTACACTGTCCGAACTGGGAGAGTATGACGGAACCGCCCTGATGGAGTTTAAAACCAGAAAAAAGATCGTTTATCATATTTCCAACGACTCGGCCTGTACGTACGACATTGACGATACCCCACCGTTCCCGATTGACAGAGAAGCACTTGAAATAGCAATCAAAATCTCACTTTTATCAAAACTGAATATCGTCGGAGAAGTACATATCACACGTAAGCAATACCTTGACGGCAGTATTCCAACAGGTTTTCAGAGGACAGGAATAATCGGAATTGAAGGAGAGATATATATCAGCAACAAAAAAGTAAGACTTATTCAGCTTAGCCTTGAAGAGGACTCTTGCCGCGAAGTTTCCGATATTGGTCATACAAGAGTGTACAGGGCAGACAGGCTTGGTATGCCGTTGATCGAAACGGTGACATATCCCGATTTTGTTAATCCCCAAGAGGTTAAGGAGGGCTGTGATTACATCAGGTTTCTGAATCGCAGTACAGGCCTTGTCCGTACCGGAATAGGTGCAGGCAGGCAGGATGTTAATGTTAGTTGCCGCGGAGGTTCAAGAGTTGAGATAAAAGGTGTTGCCCATACGAAATGGATTCCCAAACTGACGCATAACGAAGTATTCAGACAATGGGCATTACTTAATATCAGAGAGTTGCTGAATGAAAAGATTAAAAACAAAAAGAAATGGAAAATATCGCATAAGCTGATAACCGGAAAAAGTATTCCGTTTTCATATAAACCTTTAAAAAAGGCAAAATCAAACGGCTATGATATTGTAGCAGTTAACTTACCCGGTTTCAAAGGAATACTTTCTCATTTCACCCAGCCCGGAAAATCATTTATTGATGAAATCGGCGACAGAATGAAGGTAATAGCCTGTCTTCAAGAACCGTTTTTGGTTACTTCGGAAGATATCAAACCAAAAATGAAGAAAAAAGAGATGAAGGCAGTTTCCGACTTTTTAAAAGCCGGAAAGGATGATGCGGTTCTGGTTTTTATGGCACCAAAGGATGATGTAAAAACAGCCCTCGAAACCATTGAAGAACGTTGCAGGATGGCTTTTGAAGGTGTTCCGGAAGAAACACGCAAATCATTCGAAGACGGAACAACCGTATTTGAAAGAGTATTGCCCGGTGCCGACAGGATGTATCCCGATACCGATTCTGCTCCCATTCCTTTGGAAGATGAATATATTGAAAAGTTAAAAAAAGATTTACCCGAAGATGTTATTCAAAGATACAGACAGTTGAAAAAGTGGGGTATTCCGGAGGATACTTATACATACATTCTTAGTAAAAACCTGTTTACCCTTACCCGGAAAATTATTAAGGAACTAAAAATCAATCCGGTATTTGTCGGAACTTTTTTGGGACACAGATTGAAATTTGTAGAGGGACACTTCAAACACGTTACGGAATTTAATTATAATATTATTTATGCAATGTTCAAATATCTTCTTGACAACAAAATAGAGCTTGAACTTGCGCGATTTATGTTGCCGGTAGTGTATGAATTTCCGAAAATGGACTTCGATTCGGTACTTGAAAGCATCAAATTCAAAAAAATTCACAAGGATGAAATACTTTCAAGAATTCCATTTCTGAGGAAAAAATTTGCCGAGGTAAGAATTTCGGACAAACCGGAAAATGAAGTTAAGTGGATAATGGGACAACTTTATAAAACTGCCGTTGGAAATATAAAACCGAGTGAATTAAATAAAGCTGTTGAATCAACAAAGTAGTGAATTGATTTTGTTTAACAATATTAATAGCGGATGTTTTAATAGTATTAAACTTGAATATTTAAATTAGAAATAAAACTCATAATGGAAAACGATTTTTTTCAGGGATATAAAGGCGATGCATTAAAAATTTTAAAGGAGAAAAATGTACGCGTGTGGGGTCAGACTCATATTGAGACAACAAGAGGTGATTTTCAGGGTACCGTACTGCCGAGAGCGGAAAATGACGATGATCAGCATATTGTATTGAAAATTGCGACGGGATACAATGTCGGAATAGATGTAAAAACCATAACCGACATGAAAGAAACCGGATATAAAAAGGCAAATTATAAAATCCCTGAGAAGGAGTTCCCTTACACACCCGGATTACCAAAAGTAAAGTTATTTGGTACCGGAGGAACTATTGCCTCAAGGCTTGATTACAGAACGGGAGCGGTAATCCCCGCATTTTCACCGGGAGAATTATACGGCGCCGTTCCCGAGCTGGCTGACATCTGCAACCTTACAACCGAAAAGGTTTTTGCGGTGTTCAGTGAAAATATGGGGCCAAAGCAATATATAGCACTTGCAAAAGCTATTGGTAAAGAGATTGAAAACGGAATTGACGGAATTGTAATCGGACATGGTACCGACACTCTTCATCACACGGGTGCAGCTTTGACATTTATGGTTCAGAATTCGCCGGTACCCATAGTCCTCGTAGGTTCACAGCGCTCTTCCGACCGCCCCAGCTCCGATGCCGCACTAAACCTTATGCACGCTATGCACGCTGCCGGCCATTCCGACATTGCCGAAGTTATGGTCTGTATGTTCGGGCCTACTTCCGATGAATACGGGTTACTTCATAAGGGAACAAGAGTGAGAAAAATGCATTCTTCATACCGCTCAACATTCCGGACAATCGGGGATACTCCCCTTGCCAGAGTCAGTCGTAAAGAAATTATCCCCATTAAGAAAAACTATAACCATCGCCGCAAGGATAAAAATGTCGAAATCCTCCCCTATTTCAGCGATAAGGTAACGATGCTCTTTTATTATCCGGGAATGAGACCCGACACTATTGATAATCTTGTGGATTCGGGATATAAAGGGATAATTTTTGTAGGAACCGGACTCGGACACGTAAACAAGGAACTCTATCCCGCCATTGAAAGAGCT
The DNA here is from genome assembly GCA_026984135.1 of Bacteroidales bacterium. GTDB lineage: Bacteria > Bacteroidota > Bacteroidia > Bacteroidales > JAADJA01 > JAADJA01. The sequence goes on along the minus strand of JALSSR010000162.1, from coordinate 119 downwards.
CATAAAAAAGGCGTTCATATGTATATGACCCTTCAAACTATATGGGGATATGTGCATATGTTCGTTTATGATACGGGACGCGATATGATGGCAAAAGGAATTATTCCTACGGGTAATAT
>JALSSR010000161.1 GCA_026984135.1 Bacteroidales bacterium | reverse complement strand
GTCTTATCTGTCCATAGATAATGACTTTTATTTGTTAAACAATGCTTTTTTTAAAGTGCTCCCGGCCGCTCAGGCCGAAATCAATATTGGCGGAAACTGGAATAACCTGAATACGGCTAATACGGCAACCAAAGGTTTCTCCCCCGGATTGTCAACGGTTACTTTTTATGGGAACAATAATCAGGAGTTTTATTCGTCCAGTACAAGTTTAACCAATAATTTTTTCAATAAATTTATGGTTGATAAAAACACGGGCATCCTGACTTTACATTCCGGGCTTGTTTGCAATGGTGAATTTCGAGTGACATCGGGCTCGGTTATTGATAATTTTGGATGTACATCGGATGGACATTCTTTCTACGGAGATTTTATCATTGAAGAAAACGGGCAAGTTGACTTTTCAGAACATATTTTGGGTTTATTTGGCCCCAGCAACACCTTGTTTTCGGATGTATCGTCAAACAACAATTACTATGGAGCAACAATATTTGTCAGTAAAGACAGCCCGTCAACGACAGTCAGCTTTATTGGAAACCTTTCTACTGAATTGTGTCTAATACTCTCCCAGGGTTATGCGATGGCGCTTACATCTATTAATTGCACCTATTTGAAAATTTACGATGGGACCTTCTATATGGGTGAAGGGATAACCCTTTCAGTTGAAGAGAGTGTTGATGTATCTTCCGGTGGTACTTTTGAAATAGAAGGTAGTGCTTCCAATCCTGCTATTGTTACAAAACCGTCAGGAGCAACCGGTGGCTATGATTTTAGCGTTAATTCCGGTGGTACAATCAGTGCCGAATATACCGTCTTTGAATATATGGGAACCCCCTACGGCATCAACATCAAACAAGGTGCGATAGTTTCGCCTGATAATTGCTTTACCGCCTGCGAATTTAAAAACGGTGATCCTTTTGTAACTGACGGTGCGCTGCTTACCCTCAACAACGATCAGGATTTAACATTGGATTATTGCAGTTTTCCCACAATGGGTACGGATTACAATGTCAGAAAAGATGTTAATACGGGAACCGTCTCATTCACAAACTTTACCGGTGCTTTTTCCGGCTGGGATTATGAAAAAGACCCCAATAGCCGTATTTACTGGGAAGGACAGCAATACAGTTTCAGTCTTAAAACCTTCCTGCAGGGACCATATAATCCATCAGCATCGGGAATGAACACCGGCCTTGCAGGTTTTATTCCCCTAAACCAACCTTTTAACACTAATCCTAATGCGGATTGGTATTATACCGGTCCGGAAAGCGTAAGCTCTATTCCGGCTAATGTTGTTGACTGGGTTTTGGTACAATTAAGGGACGCAGCAAATGCAGGTTCGGCGGGCAGCTCGACGGTTATTGCACAGCAGGCAGCCTTCCTGCTCAATGACGGAAGTATCGTTGACCTTGACGGAACAAGCAACCTGACATTCTCCGGTATGACTTATACAAGCAGTTTATATCCGGTTGTTTGGCACAAAAACCACCTTGGAGTTTTATCTGCCACAGCTTTAACAAGAGTAGGCGACACCTATTCCTACGATTTCACAACAAGCAACACCCAGGCATACGGAACCAATGCCCAGATAGATCTCGGCAACGGTGTTTACGGAATGCGCAGTGGCGATGGCAACGGTGACGGAGATATCACCATTGACGACATCAACAATGTATGGAAAATACAGGCAGGAACAAAAGGCTACAAAGCAGCCGACTTCAATATGAACTCACAAATAGATAACAAAGATAAAAATGATAAACTTGTCCCGAATTTTGGAAAAGGCAGCTTTGTACCGGAATAGAATTTTATAATAAGAAATTGTTTACAGCTTATCAATTATGGATGTAACGCTCTATAAATCAGAAAATAAATACTATAATTCCACTCTTGAGAGGGGTGTAGGGGTGTGTAATATTATTAATAACATTTATTTTCTGATTTATAATTAATTAACAATGCTTTTATCCATATAGCTATAAACAACTTGTAAATTTAAGTTAATAAAACGTTCTTTCTTTACACATTTTCGCAATTAGTATCCGAATTTTGCCCCGCGATAAAATGCGGGGCATTTTTTCACCTGCTTTAATATCTTTCTCGTTGGCCTATAGCTCTTTAGGATTCCCGCCTGACCTGCAGGGAAGGTTAGCAGCAGATTAAACTCAGGCCTAATCCGAAATTTAGTATTTTGAACAAGCTAACGTAAAACTTACACCCTAAAGCAAAAAACTCAGCATAATACCTGCTGCCACAGCCGAGCCTATAACTCCCGCCACGTTGGGAGCCATAGCATGCATCAGAAGATGGTTTGAAGGGTCGGCTTTCAAACCTTCCGTCTGTACTACCCTCGCACTGTCGGGAACCGCGGAAACGCCGGCGGCTCCAACCAGCGGATTTATCCTGTTCTCCTTCGACAGGAACAGATTCATTACTTTGGCAAAAACAAC
>JALSSR010000160.1 GCA_026984135.1 Bacteroidales bacterium | reverse complement strand
TTTATGACAAGTGCTTTCTTATCAATCTGAGGAGTTTTTTCGTAATTATCGGTTTACTGATATATTCATCAGCTCCCGCATCAAAGGCTTTACGGTCGTCGCCCGAAAGGGCATACCCTGTTTGTGTAATAATCGGCAAGTCGGGCCTGAATGATTTTATAATTTTTGTTGCCTCATAGCCGTCCATCTCCGGTAGTTGGATATCCATCAGGACGATATCAATATCGGGAATCGAATGGCAAATGTCAACAGCCTCTGTACCTGTAGTTGCGCGAAATATTGTGGCACCGGTTTTTTTCAATAAAACCTCAAGAAATAAAAAGTTTGTATCTTCGTCCTCAACAACAAGGATTTTTTTATCTTGCCAGTCGTCATTACCTTCATCCGGATTGAATAGATTATCTCTGCTTTCTTTTTTGTTGTATGTAACCGGTTTATAAGGAATTGTGAAATAAAAGGTGCTTCCCTTTTCCGGTTCGGAATCAATCCAAATATCTCCTCCCATTTTCTCTACATATGCTTTGCAAATGGAAAGCCCCAATCCTGTGCCGCGATATAGTTTTTCAACAGAATTATTTTCTGCTTGCCTGAATCTTTCAAATATTATTTTAGCTTCACTATCGGGAATACCCATCCCGGTATCCTTTACACTAAATTCAATAACGCCATTTTTTATTTTATAACCAAAATCAACCTGACCCACTTCTGTGAATTTTAATGCATTGTCTATCAGGTTTGTAAGGATTTGGTTTAGTTTTGTGTTATCCACAATTACGAAGGCATCATCATCATCTAATCCGCAATGATAAAATAATTCAATATCTTTCTCCTTTGCCGAAGGGATATAAAAATCATAAAAATCCTTTAACAGTTTATTGAGGTTTGTAATAGTCTCAAAGAGTTCAACCATTCCCGCCTCTATTTTTGAGATGTCCACAATATCGTCAATAATTGACAAAAGTTGCGTGCAACTTGACTGAACAACATTAAAATATTCCAGACGTTGAAAATGGCTAATATCTTCATCGCACATTAAATTGGAAAAGCCGACAATACCGTTCATCGGGGTCCTTATTTCGTGTGAAATATTGGCCAGAAATGCCGATTTTAACTTATCGGTTTTCTCAAGTTCGATATTTTTCTCCTGAAGTTCTTTATTCAGATGTTCCAATTCTTTTGATTTTTTTTCAAGTTGGTGCAGGTTTTCCTGTAGATTATCTCTCATCTGCAACAGGGCTTTTCCAAGTACGTCATCTCTGGAAAGCAGCTTGTAATCGGTGTCGAACTTCCATTTCCCGATGTCAACGGCAAACTGAACGTTTTTTGATAAGGTCTCGCTCAATATGGCAAGAGATCTTTCCATCTCTCCAATTTCGTCGGGATGGGATATTTCAATCATCTCCGGTTTTTCTCCTTTGGTAAGCTTTCGCAGATTATCATCTACGGTTTGAATCCGTTTGATTATCTGTTTATTAATAAGTATTATAAGAATTCCTATGATTAAACCTACAAGAATGATCGTTGTGAGAATGAAAACATAGGTTATTCTTCTGAGGTTTTTCATATAAAGAGAAAGGTCAACCTGTAAAATACCGATACCCTCTTTTTTACCTGCAAAATTCTTTATGGGTATAATTGCAAATTTCAAATCTCCTTTTTTGAATAACCCGTTATCACCGGTGCTCAGATCTTCGGCTGTAATCTCTTTCAGATTAAAACCTGATGTTTTATCAACAAAGATATAATCGCCAATCCGTCTGTGTTTTTCTGTAATATTTGTTGAATTTTTATCAAGGAATTTTGTGGCTATCTTCAGCAGGTCTTTTTTTATAAATACAGCAAATTCTTCATTTTTTAGTGAACTGACACGATTTAAAATTTCACTTATGCCAAAAAATACTTCCACCGATCCGAGATAAGTGCTGTCGGCGGAGAAAATCGGAACGACACCGCGTATAACAAACCCGCCCCGTCCTGTTTCAATACCCTTTACAGGTTTGTGATTTTTATAAACATATAAAATAGTATTTCTAAAATCTGAAATATCATCGCCTTTCTTGTCCGTCCAGCTTCTGAAGAATGAACGTGCCGGCGGCAAATGAAAATGTATTCTCGGTGTAAGTCCGGTATTTCGCTCTATGGATTGACTAATACTTTCGAATCTTTCTTTGAGCAGTGCCGAGCTTGAATCAATATTGCCTGTGCGATAATATTCATTATATGCATAATTGACAATGCCGAGTTTGGAAATTATTGATGCCGCAAATAATGCTTTAGTACTCAAATCATCACTTACCTTATTAAAATCATATACTTCCGCAGAAACAAGTTTATTAGTGTTTTCGTTTATGGTTTTCAAAATAAAATAGCGTATTGTTATTATCATTGCCGTAAGCAAAACAATACCCGAAAAGGCTATTGGTAGAAACAATTTGGGCTTTAATTTTAAGTCTGAAAACAATTTAACGAAATTTAATATTTAACCGTTTGTAAAAATAGATAAAATATTTGAAATAACGAATTTTTTTTATCTCTTCATCAAACTATTTACTATTTCCGGCACACCCTCACCAGCTTTCTTTTGAATGATCGTCAGGTTGGATATTCCTCCTGCATAAGAAGCCCCGGGATCAATATAAAACTTTGGGATGTCAGGTTTTGCATAGTCAGTGAGGCCGGCAGCAGGATATACAACGAGAGAAGTTCCGATAATAATGAAAATATCTGCCGTCGAAGATATTTCTGCGGCAGGACCTATCATCGGAACAGCTTCACCGAACCAAACGATATGCGGACGTAATTGCGACCCCTTTTCACATTTATCACCTATTTTTAATTCCCACCGGTCAAGTTCATAAACAAGATTGGGGGCAACGGTGCTCCGTGCCTTTTTTAACTCGCCGTGAAGATGAAGCACGTTGGTAGAACCTGCTCTTTCGTGAAGATCATCAACATTTTGCGTAATAATGTGGACGTCATATTTTTCTTCCAACTCCACAAGTGCATAATGTGCTGCATTGGGCTCAACTTCAAAAAGTTGTTTGCGGCGCATATTATAAAACTCCATAACAAGTTCCGGATTCCTGTCCCACGCTTCGGGTGTTGCCAACTCCTCAAAACGGTAATTTCTCCATAAGCCGCTGGCATCCCTGAAAGTACTGATACCGCTCTCGGCACTGATACCTGCTCCTGTTAAAACAACTATTCTTTTCATATTTTGATTATTTATTGAATCCATTAAACCGGTTGAAACGGTTAAATCAGTTGATTTGGTATTCCATTTCACCATTCCACCAAAAAACAGCGACTAATATACAAAAAATTGCTTTATGAAATAAAATTTATAAATTTGCAACGAACTTGATAAAAATAAACAGTCATGATAGAAGATTGTCAATTAGTATATGATATGACCAAAGAGGGTATGGAAAAAGCCCTTGCACATCTCGATAAGGAATTTCATCAGATACGGGCGGGCAAGGCCAGTCCCGATATGCTTAATGGTGTTGTTGTTGATTATTACGGAGCAATGACTCCCATAAATCAGATGGCGAATGTTACATCTCCCGATCCAAGGCAGATAATAGTCCAACCCTGGGATAAGAGTGTTATTGGAGCTATTGAAAAAGCTATTATGGCGGCAAATCTGGGTTTTAATCCCAAAAATGAGGGTGAGGTTTTAAGAATAATCGTTCCTGCCGTTACGGAAGAACGCAGACGCGAACTTGTTAAACAGGCTAAAACGGAGGCTGAAAATGCAAAAATTGCCGTACGAAATGCAAGACGCAGCGGTAATGATGAGGCTAAGTCTCTCGAAAAAGAGGGTATCCCCGAAGATGACGTGAAAAGATTACAGGATGATATTCAAAAACTTACAGACAGCTACATCGAAAAGATTGATAAACTGATGGACGCGAAGGAAAAGGATATTATGACGATTTAGAGTTCTGATACTATCAAAGATATCTACATTTTCCGACAAATTTATATCATTTGTCTTAATCAAATATGAGCAAGCGTCCACACTTGCCTCGAACTAAAAGGTTGCCGGCCTGCATTCAACGGATGACTTGCCATTGCTTAGGCTCATGCGCAGTCATCCGTTGAATTTTCGCCATAGCCAGTGCTTAGTCACCCGTTGAATGCAGGTGCACTATTTTCGGTTTCTGACAAAAAACACTCCTATTCCCAACAGAATAAATGCTTCGCCGAGGATAAATATCCACCAGTCGAAATGTTGCGGTATATATTGTGAGGCATATTTCAAGATGATGTCCTTGTTCATTTCGTCGGATAATTCCGAGATTGAAAATTGGCTCAGGATGTAACTACTATAGTCAAGTGTGTATGAAATAATTACAACTACCGAGCCGGTAATAAGCATAATCCACTCTTTTGTTTTTAGTTTCACGGTCAGCTTTTTATCGGTAAAATAAGAGATAATGAGAGCAAGCAAAATCATTGACAGTGAATTAAGAACGGGACAAATTACCGGGCCGACCCAGGGAACGGGAATTAAAAACAGTAAATCCCAAGACACTAAAGAATCGGGCCAGTGCAAAAGAAGTTTCAGAAAGACATAATAGAAAATATCCCAGACGGCAAAGGAATAGACAAAATTTCCAAACTTTTCGGTCGTTGTTCGACCCGTTAAAATACCAGCTGCGCCAAGCATAATTATCGTTGCCGCTTCCCTAATAATTTCGGTTACGGCAATATTAAACCCGATGGGTTTTAGCGGAAATCCGAATCCTCCGGGATAATACATCTCTCGAAGATAAACAACAACGGCAGTTTCCATATATCCCATTGCAATGGAAAAAACCGTTAACCGGACAATTGTTTTGATAGTTGACTTTTTCATAACGATATATTTTTGGAATAGCGTAAAGATACAAATTTATTCTCAACTCTGTCAAGGCAACTTTTATTATTATTGCATTGTCATAGATTAAAGCACATAAGAATTATTAAAAAATGAGAAATTATCTACTTTTTATCTTCCTTGTTTCTTCAATATTGATAGCTTCCGGAAAAGATGTTTCGCAGCGCGAAGCCCGAAAAGCTGCCGATAGTTTTATAAAAATAAAACGGTCATCAGGCATTTTTCAAGTTGAAGATGAAAGGATTGGCAGTTGCATTGTTTTTGGAAAAAGCACTCAACCAGATTTTTATGTTTTCAAACTTATGCCGCAAGGTTTTATCATAATCTCGGGCGTTGAAGAGCGTTATCCCGTGATAGGTTATTCGTTTGAGAACGATTTCGTGGAAGATAGTCAACCTGAAAACTACAAAAGGTTTCTGAAAAATTATTCCGAAGAAATAGCTTATATCAGGGAGAACAAAGTGTCTGCCACTGAAGATATTAAGCGGGATTGGGCCGTCTTGCTTTCAGGCAATACGGGAAAAGGTTCCTTTAACGTAAAAGGTCATCTTGACCCTCTCGTGCCGTCGAAATGGAATCAGGATTTTCCATATAACATAATGTGTCCTGAAAACAGTGGCGGTCCCGGTGGTCATGTCTATTCGGGGTGTGTGGCAACAGCTATGGCGCAGGTTATGTATTACTGGCGTTACCCGTTGCAAGGAACAGGCTCACATTCATATTATTACGGGCAGTACGGCACAATAACGGCAAATTTCGGCGAAACTGAATACGACTGGTACGGAATGGGTAATTCCATAAGTACTAAAGATCCGTATCCGATTGCCGAATTGCAGTTTCATTGCGGAGTTGCCGTTGAAATGATGTACGGTCCCAATGGCTCCGGCGCTTTCAGCCAGGATGTTCCGCCGGCCCTTGAAAACTATTTCGGATATTCCACTGATGCATATTTCGATCATAAGGATAACTATTCTACCGCCGAATGGATAAATATGTTGAAAGATAATCTTGATAACGGCTATCCGTTATACTATTCGGGTTATGGTACTCCCGGAGGTCATGCCTTCGTATGTGACGGCTATGATGACGACAATTTCCATTTTAACTTTGGTTGGAGCGGGACATCGGACGGTTATTATTCTCTTTCGAATGTTAACGGATTTCACGACGGACAAGGTGCCGTATTTGATACTTATCCCGATGCAGGATATCCCTATTTTTGCACCGGTGATACTTACCTGACGAACAGGTCGGGTACCATTGAGGATGGAAGCGGGCCCGTTGCAAACTATCAGGATGATGCCGATTGCAGATGGATTATCTCCCCTCAGACGGCAGAAGATTCCATAAGCTCAATAAAGATAAGTTTTTCAAGGTTTGATGTAATGCCGGGTGATAGTCTCATCATTTATAAAGGTGTAACAACGGATGGTGAGATAATTACCACATTATCAGGGGCGGAAATTCCGGAGGAGATTACAATAGAAGGAAATGAAGCATTAATCCGATTTGTGTCCGACGAATCCGGTAACGGCAACGGATGGCTGGCTTCATTTCAATCAACATCTCCGGATTATTGTACTGGATTAGTTACATTTACTGATGATTCAAGTACTTTTACGGATGGTAGCGGAAGTTTTAATTATCAGAATTTAACTTCCTGTATGTGGGAGATTATTCCCGATAATGCAGATGATGTCACATTATCATTCAGCCAATTCGATACCGAACCGGATTTTGACTTCGTAAGAATTTATGATTTGGAGTCACAGGAATTGCTTGCCGAATACTCGGGACATTATGACTCAAACAACCTGCCGGCTCCGGTGACATCCTACAGCGGTAAAATGGTGATAATGTTTTATACGAACGGTAGTGATAATTTCGATGGCTGGACAGCAGAATATAACATAAATACAGTCGGAATAGAATCTTTTGATAAAGGGAACTTTATCAGTATTTTTCCAAATCCCGTAACGGAATTTCTTAATATAAGGTTTAGAACAAGTGAGGAACAATCCGTTGGATTGAAGATCCTAAATTTGTCGGGGCAAACGGTTTATGCCGACAGGAAAAACATTTCAGGTCGGGTAAATATTGATATGTCGGATCTTGTTCCCGGTTTGTATGTGTTGACAGTCGAAACCGAAAACGATGTGATCAGGAAAAAGATAACAAAACTGTAAAAAGCGGTATTAGACATCTTCGGCTTTGTAATCGTCAATCCTTTTATTTTCAATATCAAAGTTTATTCCGAGCAAAGTTATTTTCCGTTTGCCGGAAGTGTATTTTTTGTGGTAGCCTTTCTCCCTTATCTGTTCCAATGCCGTTTTCGCATCCTGATTTGCTTTGAACTCAATGACATAGATATAATCGTCGGTGGTAATTACGGCATCAATTCTACCGTCAATGGTCATCACTTCCGTTTCGATTGTAAATCCGAGAAGGTTGATTATCAGATAAAAAAGGGAGTGGAAATATTTTTCTTTTTTGTCAATAAGGGTATATGAAATGCCTTTGAAAACCGTGTTAACATTTTCTATGAATTGTTCTATGCGGTGTTGTTCTATGGATTCGGACAGTTGTACAAGCAGACTGCCTGTTTTGTCGGTTTTGCCGCCAAGAAGATATGACAAAAGATGCATATTGAACGAACTTTCCACTTCGAGGTTGGGATAGTCGAGTTGTAATGTCATCTTGCGCAAATCAACCTTTTTTATGGTAAGATAACCTGTCTGAAATAGTAAAGGAAGTAGTGTAATGGAAGTGATTTCGTACTTATCCAGAAGTCCTCTCGGAATAATCTTGTTCTTTATATCAAAAATTGTATAGTTATTTTCTTTAATCATTTTCATCAGGAATGTGGGTGTTCCCGTGGCATACCAGTAATCGCCGAAAGTTCTTTTGTAGAAAAAGTTTAAAATGGAAAAGGGATTATAAACAAATGTCTCCCCGTCCCAGGAATAACCGTTGTACCATTTTTTTATTTGGGCGGGGATATCGTCGAAGATGCCTTCATAACGTCTTTTAACCTGTTCGATATATTCGGAGAAATAATGTTCCAATTCCTGCTGTGTATAACCGGTAAGTGCTGAATAATTTTCGTCAAGGGTAATATCATTCAGATTGTTCAAATCGGAAAAGATGGAGACCTGACTGAATTTGGATACTCCCGTTACGAAAAAGAATTTGATGTAGTTGTCGCTGTCTTTGATGACCGAGTAGAAGCTCTTGAGAATTTTCCTGTTCTCTTCGGCCTGGGGAATGTCGTCAATGTAGTCAATTATGGGTTTGTCATATTCGTCAATGAGGATGACGACTTTTTTATCCGTTGAAAGTTTTTGTATCAATTCCTCAAATTTTGAAGAAAAAGAGGATTCTTCCAAAGTTATTTTATAATTCTTTGCCATTTTATTTAGCATATTGTCAATGGCATTCCTCAATCCGAGATGCATATAATCTATTGAAGAAAAGGAAATCTTAATAACCGGATACTTTTCCCACTCTATCTTATCGTAAATCCACAGACCTTCAAACAACTCCTTATTTCCGAAAAAAATCTCTTTTATTGTATTCAAAAGCAATGATTTTCCGAAACGGCGGGGACGGGAAAGGAAATAGTAGGAAGCCGAATTTATCAAAGTGTAGATAAATTTCGTCTTATCAATATAGAGAAAATCTCCTTCCCTGAGTTTCTTAAATTCCTGTATGCCTATGGGTAGATTTTTCATTTTCCAGTTTATATCATTCTTTTGCAAAGATAAGAAAAAGTATAGTATTTAATATGTTGTTTCATTTATAAAATTTTATCGGGCATAGATAATATTTTTATTTTATTTTCCGTTAAGAGTATTAAAAATTCGTTAAATGAACGGCAATTACATTGTTAACGGGGACGATTTGGCAATTGCTTATGCCAATCTCTTGAACTTTACAAATGTTCAGTTGACAATGGGAGGCGAAAACAAAACGCTGCTTGTTGCCGATGTATCCTTTAAAAACGTATCTTCACAATCGGCAACCATGAAGATGACAACATCCGCAGCCACTCCTTCAAATCCTTCCTGCGAGATTGAAAATGACGATTATTGGTATCCTGTTATGGGTGACGGGAAATGTGGTGCTTATGGCGGACAAAACAGTGGAGATGATGCATCAACGCGAATAAATTATTTATTAAATGATTGTTATGATTATGATTGCGAATCGGGTATTGTATTCTTTTTGAATGTGGTGACGAAATATGAAATTTTTGATGAGGATCATTTATGGACGGGGCAATTCTCCGACTGCCTCTCACCTTCCATAATGCATGATGACCTTGACGGAGCCTGGTATGTAATAAACGATAATGCTCCGCCCAATAAGGATTACATAAGTTGTAGTTTTTCTTGGGACGTAATTACCGGAGTTCAATATGTACACTATTTCCCTAATATAAAATATGGCATAATACGATGTATCGAACAATAATTACTTTTTATAAAAAAGGGTTCGTTCTATTTAACGTAACCCTTTTTTCAATTTTTTTTATTACGAATACTTTTTCTCAAACATTTGAAAAGTCACATAGAACGGAAGAAGACGATATTTCTTATGATGCAATTAGCTTAGAAGAAAATTTCATCTTTGTTGTTAATAGTGGTAACATCGAAAATAGTAATTATCACCAAAAATGTTTTAAACTAGATGAATATGGAAATTTCGTTGATTCTGTTTCCATACCTTTTTATGGTAATATAATGGTTTCAGATTTATCAAATTTGTTTAAAATTAATGATTCAATTATTTTATTGATAAATAAAATGAATAATAACTCTTTGCAATTCGTTCATTTGACACCCGAATTGAATATTGTTTATAATAGTATTTTAGATACCTTATTGGATAATCAATATTTTGATATTGTTTATACGCAGGATTCATTAATTGTATGTGTTGGGGCAACTGAAATTTTAAACAAATTTTGTTTAATGGAAACTGATAAATTTGGAAATATAATCAACTACAAAACATATGAATCTTATCAATCCGGATATTTACCTTCTACTATTGAATACATTCCATCAAGAAATGTTTATCATATGTTTATTTATTGGTCTAACGATGAAGTGTTTTATGAAATAAACAAAGAGACGCTGGAACTTGATACTATTTTACATTACCCCGATGCATTTTTACCACGTAATGCCATAAATGGATTTTCTAACGACAGGTATTTTCTGGCAGGAAAACAAGGAACAGGTACAATATGGAAATTATCATATATAGAAATGAACAAATTCGGTGAAACACTAATGCAAAAAATTTTTTTACCGGAACATGATTCGGATGTATTTTATAGTTATAATTCTTTTGATACTTTCAATAATTCAATATTTTATGGTGGGACATATCATGTTACATATTCTCCACCTTTCTTTTTATATCCCGAAAAAAGATGGATTTTTGTTTCAAAAGTAAATGCAAACGGTTCAATCATTTGGCAACATTTTTATAAAGGAGATGTAAATTATATGACTTATAAAGTTCTTGCAACATCCGACGGCGGAGCTTTAATCCTTTCCACAAAATACGACTGGAACGACCCCATACCAAACCAAAGGGATTTACACATTCTGAAAGTTGACAGCACGGGCTGGTACGAAGGAATGACCACCGGCAATACGGAGTACGATCTGCCCAAACAAATTCTTGTATATCCCAATCCCGCAAAAGACAAGGTTAGTTTTGTTACCGGATTGTACAGCAACCTTGAATTGAAGATTTACAACCTTCAAGGTTCGTGCGTTATAAAACGGCATTTGCCTCATACTCAAACAATTGATTTATCCGGGTTACCTCCGGGAACATACATTTACTTGATTACGGGGAAAGACGGATTTAAAGAGAAAGGTAAGCTGATAAAGCAATAAAAGGCGTTTGTCAAATGCTTTCGGCAATATAATCGTCAATCCTTTTGTTTTCAATGTCAAAGTTGATTCCGAGCAAGGTTATTTTCCGTTTGCCGGATGTGTATTTTTTGTGATAGCCTCTCTCTTTTATCTGTTC
>JALSSR010000159.1 GCA_026984135.1 Bacteroidales bacterium | reverse complement strand
CACCGGGAGGACCTCCGCTGTCGGAACCGTAAAAGTCTATACCGCCAATACTTGAATCAAGCGGCATGTATTGTACATTTATATTATCAAATAATACAACCATCAATTGTGTATTAAAGTCAAAATCAATACTCACATTAAACCAGGTATCTTGTGAATAGGTAAAATATGTATTTGTTCCGTCAATCGTAAAATGCCCCGACCCGCCGTCATCGAAAAAAACTTCGAGCACCCAACCTACACCGGGAACCGGGTCTTCCTGAATATTAAAATAACCCGAATTACCCGATGGAACAAATAAATCACAAGAATATACCCACTGACCGGATTCAACGGCAGTGTCATCAAATTTGTATATCAAATCAACTGTATTCGTATTAACAATAAACGAATTGGGTGAGCTGACCGACAATTCGCTCGAGACTAACGCATCTTCATCACTTCCCGGATTTCCTGACCAAGTTGTCCAATGTCCTCCCAACTGCTCCGCAACATAACCACCTGCCGTTAAATCATCAAAATCAAAACAATCCGTATCAATTGTCACATAAACACAGATTAGTTCGGATTCGCCTTCATCATAAACGGCACTCACGCAATATTCATAATCTCCCGAAGGCAGATCCAAATCCTCATATAGCAAGTTGTCATTAATAAAAGCTACTAAAATACCGTTGCGATAAATATTGAAACCTAACAGGCTTTTTTCCTTTTGCGGTTTTAAAAGAGGTAATTCCCAACTTAGATGGACGTTATTGATATCAAATACCTCCGCCGTGACATTTGAAGGAGGTTCCAACGAAATTTCCAAAATCTCGATTTGATAGTCATTAAGGGAGTAATTTGAGTTTTCGTTAACACCATAGGACAAGCCGGAAAAGTTATTGCCGCTATAAGCAAAATCGTCGAAAAACAAATTATTTTCAGATGCGTCGTTCGGAGATATTTGCCAACCTGATACACCGGCATTTGAAGTTTTTATTACCTGACAATATACGACATTGGTCGAAAGAAAAAGGAAAATCGAAAAAAGATATACCGAAATGTAAGAAAACCGTTTCATAACATAATTTTTTGGTTTATAAATGAATTCTTGAAAATATTATGGGGCAAATATACCGAAATTGGAAGGAATTTCCAAATTTTTTTAATATAAAATAAAAAAATAGAAAAGGGTTTATCTAAGAAAGAAGACAAACCCTTTTTTGTCGGGGTAGCAGGATTCGAACCTGCGACCTCCTGCTCCCAAAGCAGGCGCGCTAACCGGACTACGCTATACCCCGTAAATTTTAATCAAATAATAAAAGAACTCTTTACTTCTTATTCTAAGCTAACGACCTTCCTGTCATTAGCGGGGCGCGCTAACCTCCCGATAGCTATCGGGAACGCTATACCCCGTAAATTTTAATCAAATAATAAAAGAACACTTTACTTCGGCGAATGAAAGCGGAGAGAGGGGGATTCGAACCCCCGGTACCCGTTGAAAGGTACGCCAGTTTAGCAAACTGGTGGTTTCAGCCACTCACCCACCTCTCCGGCAATTTGCAGTTGAATTTATCTTGTTATTAATTCTTTCAATGAACCTTTCCCGTTTGGGAGGTGCAAAAGTATATATTTTATCTTTTCAAACAACTTTTTTATTCAATTTTTTACTATTATTAAAAATCTTACCTGTAAAACAATTTAACCTATAAAACCATAATTACAAAAACATATTACCTTTGCAAAAAAATAACGGTTATGAATATTTCCGATAATCTCATAAAAATTAAAGCGGAAATTCCCGCAGGGGTTAAGCTTGTTGCGGTTTCCAAAACAAAACCCGTCGAAGATATCCTGGAAGCATACAATGCAGGTCACAAAATATTCGGAGAAAACAAAGCACAGGAACTCCATGCCAAACAGCCGCAGTTGCCGCAAGATATAGAATGGCATTTTATCGGACACTTGCAAACAAACAAAGTTAAATTCATAATCCCTTTCGTTTCTCTTATTCACAGCATTGACAGGATGAAACTGCTTCGTGAAGTCAATAAGCAGGCTGAAAAAGTCAATAGAGTTGTGGATTGCCTGCTGCAGTTTCATATTGCTTCGGAAGAGACGAAATTCGGCCTTAATATAAATGAGGCTGTTGAGATACTTTCTTCCGAAGAGTATAAGAAAATGGAAAATATCAGAATTTGTGGGGTAATGGGAATGGCGACAAATACTACTGATGAATCGGTTGTCAGGAGCGAATTTAGCAACCTTAAAAACATTAAAGAACAACTCAAAGAGAAATTTTTTGGCAACTCCGATTATTTTTGTGAAATTTCAATGGGTATGTCGGGCGATTACAAAATTGCTATTGAAGAAGGAAGTACAATAGTAAGAATTGGAAGTGCGATTTTCGGAGCACGGTAGGAATGGAGAGACGCACGGCCGTGCGTCTCAATAAAATCAATTATTTTTAAGAAATTATATACCTGTATTAGCATATTAAACCGCTAAGAAACCCGTATTTTGCCAAATGACACCGAACAGGTCTTCTCAAAAACGGCATCAACATCATTCTCCACTGCCCAGTACCATAAACGTCCCCCTATAAACATCCGTATCATATTGACCTTCACACTTTAACAGATAATAATAAGTGCCGTCCCTCAGATTCTCGGCCATCCAGTCATTGGCATAATTCTCCTTTTCATAAATTTTATTTCCCCATTGATTAAATATCACGAGAGTTGTTTTCAAGTAATATGTGTCCAATGTTTTATAACTTTCCGGTGAACTGCTTTTGAAAAAAGCCTCTCCTTCGTCACCACCACTTTCATCTTCATCTATTATGAAGTAATCATTATATCCGTCACCATTAGGAGTTATCACAGTCGGCACTTTGAGTTTAATTGGTTTTACTTTAACCGTTATGGAATCTTGCCCGGGGCAACCGTAAAATGTTATAAAATCCAAAACAACCGTAAAGTCTCCCACATCTGTGTAAGCATGAGTAACCGAAGGCTGAATAGCAGTTACCTCATCCCCGAAATCCCATTTTAACGAAGTTATTTGAAAAGTATCCACACCAAGCGAATCATAAGTCAGGTTTTCGTAAGAAAATGTAATGAAAGGCTTCTGGTAATATACCGTATCACCCGGGTCGGTGTGAATTTCAAGTTCAGGTAACGGATAAGCTTTAACCTCAAAATTTTTAATATTAAAACATCCTATTGTATCGGTCACGGTTACGCTTTCATTTCCATCTGTAAATCCTATCGCTACATTTGGCTGTCCGGGAATAGAATATCCAGCAGACCAGTCATAATAATATGGCGGGTATCCTCCCGAAACATCAACTTTCATCTGAGTTTTATTCTCTCCTTTACAACCCATATTGAGTTGTATGATGGTGTCGAATAAAACTATAGGATCAACAGTAACGGTTACACTGTCGGTACAATAATAATAGTTGTTTGAGACATCACGTATTTTGGTAAAATATTTTGTTGTGTCTCTGGGATAAACGGTTACCGATTGAACAGTATCATTACCGGGCGTCCATATATATTGAAAAATATCATTATCGCCGCTCAGAGTGATCGTATCACCACAGGAAATAGTAGTATCAGGCTGCAGTATCCCGGCATCCAGGATAAAAACCCAGGTTGTATCGGTTTCATTAATAGTATCACCGCTTGTAAAATTAACCCAGTAACCTCCGTCATTCTTCACATAAACAAATGATGTGGTATCTCCCGTACTCCATAAATAATGTCCGAAACCCTGATTGGCATCCAGCATCAGACTGTCAACCCTGCACGACCTTACGGTATCGGGCAAAAGTTCCGTATAATCCTGCGCCGTTGTATATAAAAGTCCACACACAATAAAAACAACCGTCAGGACAAATCTCAACTTATGGATAAAATAATTCAGGAGCATATTCCTTCTAATAGTAAAACTTTAATCAAGTTATAAATCAACGTGCAAAGATGAATAAAATTTTGATTGACGGAAATATTGTTTTTAAATTATTATTAAAAAAATCCCAAAACAGTATATCACACTGAAAATCAAGTCAAAAAGGCAGTCTATTTTATTTTTAACTGTCATTTTTTCATATTCATTGCCGGGTTTTTAATATATTCAAATTGAAATTATTAAACAAGTTATGATAATTATCAATTAATCAGGTAATTTGGAATTTTTAAATCAGGATTTTGGATTTCTTGAATTTCGGATATTGAGGTTTGACTATTCCTTATACAATTGTGGTATGGGTTTTGACAATCCCATACCACAATTAAAAATTAATAATAACAAAAAATATATAGATATGAATTTTAATAATTTCACAATAAAGTCACAGGAGGCTATTCAAAAAGCTCAGATGATTGCCACGGAAAAGCAAAACCAGGCAATCGAATCCGTACATATTTTGAAAGGCATAATTGATGTGGATGAAAATGTCGTCCCCTATCTCCTGAAAAAACTTGATGTCAATGTACCTATTTTAACAAAAGCCATTGACAGCATCATTGATTCGTTACCGAAGGTGAGCGGAGGAGAGCAATATTTGTCTTCGGATGCAAATAGTGCATTGCAAAAAGCAACCTCTTTTTTGAAAGAGTTCAACGATCAGTTTGTCTCCATAGAACATATCCTTCTCGGGATATTAAACGGAAAGGATACGGCATCCAAACTCTTGAAAGATAACGGAATAACTGAAAAGGGGCTAAAGGCTGCCATAAAGGAACTCCGACAGGGAGCAACTGTTTCAAGTCAATCGGCGGAAGATACATATAATGCACTAAACAGGTTTGCCAAAAACCTGAATGAACTGGCACGGTCAGGCAAACTTGACCCTGTTATCGGTCGTGATGAGGAAATACGTAGGATATTACAAATATTGTCCCGCCGGACAAAAAACAATCCCATATTGATTGGTGAGCCGGGTGTTGGAAAAACAGCCATTGCCGAAGGACTTGCGCACAGGATTGTCAATGGAGACGTTCCCGAAAACTTGAAATCAAAACTCATTTACTCTCTTGATATGGGGGCTTTGATAGCAGGTGCAAAATATAAAGGAGAGTTTGAGGAAAGGCTAAAAAGTGTTGTAAAAGAGGTCATCAACTCCGACGGAGAAATAATCCTCTTTATTGATGAAATTCACACCCTTGTCGGTGCGGGAGCATCGGAAGGAGCTATGGATGCCGCCAACATCCTGAAGCCTGCTCTGGCTCGCGGCGAATTGCGTGCTATCGGTGCAACAACACTGAAAGAGTATCAGAAATATTTTGAGAAGGATAAAGCATTGGAGAGAAGATTCCAGATAGTGATTGTGGATGAGCCTGATAAACTCTCGGCAATATCCATCTTGAGAGGATTGAAAGAAAGGTACGAAACCCATCATCATGTAAGAATCAAAGATGAGGCTATTATTGCAGCTGTGGAGTTGTCACAAAGGTATATAACCGACAGGTTTCTGCCCGACAAAGCCATTGACCTGATTGACGAGGCTGCTTCAAAACTCAGGTTGGAGATTAATTCATTGCCGGAAGAGTTGGAAATAATCGAAAGAAAGATCAGACAACTTGAAATTGAACGTGAGGCGATTAAACGTGAAAAGGATAAAGAAAAACTAAATGCTTTAAATGAGGAGATCGCCAATCTCAATGACGAGAGAAGTCATTTAAGAGCAAAATGGCAATCGGAAAAAGAGATCGTGGAAAAAATCCAGCAAAGAAAAAATGACATTGAAAATCTCAAGTTCGAAGCTGAGCAGGCCGAACGCGAAGGCGACTTCGGAAAAGTGGCGGAAATAAGATACGGAAAACTTAAGGCAATTGAAGATGAAATTGAAGAGCTGAAAAAGAAACTCTCTGAGATACAGGGTGATGCACCAATGATAAACGAAGAGGTTGATGCCGAAGACATTGCCGAAATCGTTTCCAAATGGACCGGGATTCCGGTTTCGAGAATGTTGCAAAGCGAAAGGGAAAAACTCCTGCATCTTGAAGACGAACTTCATAATCGTGTTGTGGGACAGGATGAAGCGATACAAGCTGTTGCAGATGCCATTAGACGTAGCCGTGCCGGACTTCAGGACGCCAACAGACCCATAGGTTCGTTCATTTTCCTCGGAACAACGGGAGTTGGAAAAACAGAACTTGCTAAAGCTCTTGCCGAATTTCTTTTCGACGATGAAAACTCAATGGTGAGAATTGACATGTCGGAATATCAGGAGCGACACTCCGTTTCGCGATTAATAGGTGCACCTCCGGGATATGTCGGTTATGACGAAAGCGGTCAGTTGACCGAAGCCGTAAGACGGAAACCGTACTCCGTAGTCTTGCTTGATGAGATTGAAAAAGCACATCCCGATGTTTTCAATATCCTGCTTCAGGTTCTTGATGACGGCAGGTTGACGGATAACAAAGGAAGGACCGTTGATTTCAGAAATACTATTATAATAATGACATCAAATGTCGGTTCGCATATTATTCAGAAAAATCTGGAATCAATGACCTCCGATAAGAAGGAAGAGGTTTATGAAAAAACCAAACGGGAGGTATTGACTTTATTGAAATCAACAATACGGCCTGAATTCCTGAACAGGATAGATGAAGTAATAGTCTTCAAACCTCTTGACAGGGATGAGATTAAGGAAATAGTAATGATTCAATTTAAAAAACTGCAAGAGTTGTTGGAGAAGAATCAGGTTAAAATATCCATAAGCGATGCAGCAGTTGAGCATATTGCCGATGCAGGATTCGACCCGCAGTTCGGTGCAAGACCCATAAAAAGGGTTATACAGAGAAATCTTATGAATGAACTCTCAAAGATGATTCTTGCAGGCGAGGTAAGCCGTGATTCGGAAATAGAAATTGATTTTAGTGATGGAAAACTGATTTTCAAAAACAGTAAATAAAATAAATTCTCAAACAACTGTTTGTATGGTAAAAGGAAATAGTGTTTTGCAAAAAGCAAACACTATTTCCTTTTTACATGTTCATAAATATTTTTTAATTTATTGAAACAATAAAAATTAATGAGTGTATAAATATGAAAATGCGGACAGTAACCCGCACATCGTAAAACGTTAAATTTAAACAAGTTAAATAAATTATTATGACACGCAATTATTTCAAAACACTCGCTCTAACCGTATTCCTGATTGGAATAGCAGCAACATCCTTCGGACAGATGAAAATAGGAGGTCGTGTAGGTTTGAATATGGCAAACTTAAGAGGATCCTCAATTCAAAACAACTCTATGTTATTGGGTTATAATGTAGGCGTATCATTTGATTACGGTTTAAAAAATATAATTAAAAGTGATTTCGGCGAAAGGTTTTCAGTTGCTATTGAGGTGGCTGCCAGCCAGAAAGGTGCTACTACAGACTATCTGTTTTACTCTGACACACTTCAGACAACTGTTGATACGGTATATGGAGCAAAGCAGGTTTCGACTTATGTGGAAATACCCATTTTGGCAAAATATACCTTCGGCGACCTAAGAGGAATTCATTATTATGCCGAGGCAGGATTTTATATGGCATCATTATTTGGTTTAACCATAAACGGCGATGTTTGGAGAGATCACGACCATAATCCTGAGACCGACAGAAGAAAATACCGTGAGGAATATACCGGATTCGATTATGGATTTGTTGTAGGTGGTGGCGTTTTGATCCCTGTCGGAGGAAGACGAAGCCCTTGGTTGATATCAGGTGATGTAAGATATACAATGGGATTTACAAATATAGGTGAACTGAAAAAAGGCACAACTGATATACCTGCATCCCAGCTTGCAGATATAAAAACCAGTGCTATAAGTGTTTTATTTGGCGTTGTCTATAAGTTAGGAAATTAAGATGATATTTTTTCGAAGAACAAAAAAAGGATGCCGAATTCGGCATCCTTTTTTTATTTCTTAATTATCACGAACTTTGAAAACAACACCTTTTCCCGTGTCGAAACCCGAATAAAATATATTCCCGAAGGAATACAAGGCTGGACAATTACATTTTCGTTATGAACACCTGATTCTTTAACTCCGGTAAAAAATTCATCAACAACCTCACCGTTGGTAGTCAGTAAGGAGATTGTAATCTTCTCTTTTCTATCCAGCGTATATTTAACCGTAAAATCCGTTCCGGCAGGATTGGGATAAACATCCATTTCAAAATCTTCGGAACTATTTTCCTTTGTAAAAGTTTCCAATCCGGAATAAAGCCTTATCACAGCAAAGTCGGATTCATTTGAACTGATAAATGCATATCCTCCCACAACAATCTTACCGTCAGGTTGAATAAAAACCGATTTGGCCGTTTCATCATCAGTACCACCTATATCAAAGACAGACATTCCCGACGAATTGCCGAATGATTCATCCGGATCTCCACTATCAAGATATCTTAATACCAGAAAGCGCTGATTGTTAAAACCACCGGCAACCACAATTTTTCCATCGGATTGTTCGGCAAGTGAATATGCTTTACTATCTGCAACAAGATGCGTAACGACAAGCCCAAAATCACCGAAAGAGTTATCGGGATAACCATTTGAAAGAAACCTGAGAACGGCAATATCGTCACCGGCTAAACCGGTTTTATAAGTTGCTACCACAATTTTTCCATCCTGTGTCACAATCATCTCCGTAGAAGGTTCAACAAACATATTCTCCTGGTTTACATCATCATATTTAGAAATTCCGTTAACGCCAAAAGAAACATCAAGTAAACCGTCGGATTTTATTTTTGCAAGTACAATTGCATCATAATTAGTTGAATTTCCGTTCAAAGCAATACCGGCAACCAATATTTTATCATCAACAATAGCAATACCGCGTAGAATATCATCCGAATTGCCGTTCAAATCAAGGATTAGACTCCCGTCACTCGTAAAGGTATTGTCCAATGTTCCGTCTGTATTTAGCCTGACAATTGCTGCATCCCGTCCGGTAACTCCACCGTCCTCGGTATATCCGGCAGCTACTATTTTACCATCGGATTGCAAAGCAACCGAATATCCAATGGTATAAATACCCAAGTCAACATGTGTGTGCCCCGAATCTCCAAATGAGAAATCATAATCCCCATTCTGATTCAAACGGGAGATAAGAAGCCAGTCCTCCCCTGCATTACCCGAGTTACCGACAACAACATATTTTCCATCCGGCTGGATAACAATATCCCTAAAGACGTTATAATCTGTACCAAAATCATAAAAGAGCCACCCGTTTGCTCCAAAATCAGGATCATTTTCACCATCGGGCAAAAATCTCGCAATACAGCCTACCGTTCCCAATGATGAGGAAGTTACATATCCGACGGCTACTATTTTTCCATCCTGT
Source organism: Bacteroidales bacterium (assembly GCA_026984135.1). Classification (GTDB taxonomy): domain Bacteria; phylum Bacteroidota; class Bacteroidia; order Bacteroidales; family JAADJA01; genus JAADJA01. The sequence goes on along the minus strand of JALSSR010000159.1, from coordinate 2,258 downwards.
TGCAAAACGGAAGATTCAAGCACTGCTACCGAAGGCGTGGCGAAACTCGCCAATACTATTCCGTTTGTACCGAACGATCCGTCAAGATAACCGGGTTGTTGTGCAACCACAAAAGATTGTACGCAAAAGAGCGCAAATCCCGCCAAAAAATAAAAAATCTTTTTCATAATTTTAATCTTTAAGTTTAAAAACAATGCTACTTTGGTCTGATTTCAAAAGAGTGGCCGAAAGGAGTACTTGCAAAAACGGAAAATTTAATACCAAGTGACGAAAGTGTTCCGAAACTTCCTGTTATTGCAAGTACCAGTCCTCCCGTTACCAACAGTCCGAGCTTTGTCGTGGGTTCGGGGTCAGCAATAGCTGCGGCAACAATCCAAACACCGGCACCCGTAATGCCAAGCGACGAAAGAAATGCGGCTATTTGTTTCCACTTCATATCGCCCTTGCTTTTGGCAGCTTTGATAAGAGTAACCGCAGACCTGAGGTCTTTGATATCTATACCCAATCCGGCATCATCCTCAAATACAAAAGGTGTTTTTTCGGAATATTGTTTCAACGCCTTTTCCAGCCAGTCGGGATCACTACTTCTTATTATTATACTTATTTTTTCGTTCATATTAGCTACAAAAGTATGTAAAATATAAAATAATGAAACTTAAAAATTAAGTCCGACACCTCAACTAAGTCTCAACCCGTTTTCAACCTTCCTCTCGGGAACGGCAAGAACCACCGAGCCGTCATCTTGCTCAAACCCGGTCACAAGGCATTCGGACATAATAGGGCCAATCTGTTTACCCGGAAAGTTTACTACTGCAATTATCTGTTTTCCAATAAGTTCCTCCGGCTCATATAAGTCGGTTATCTGCGCACTTGATTTTTTTATTCCGATATCTTTACCGAAATCAATTTTAAGAATATATGCTGGTTTTTTAGCTTTTAAAAACTCTTCCGAACTGATGACAGTACCCGTTACCAAATAAATTTTTTCAAAATCATTCCTGTTTATTTCTTCCATATCCACTGATTTACAATAACTTAAAACGACAAAGATAAAAAATAACAGGGAATATCCAAATTTTTGTAAGGGTAATTTTCCTTTTGCGTGTATTAATGCTGAAAACGAAATAAATTATTCACTTAAAATTTTTAGTTATGAAACGTTTAAATTTAATTTTCGCAGCAGCTGTTCTTTTTTCAGCAATGTTCTTCCAGTCGTGTAACAAAAACGAGACTGTGGAACCAAACAAAAATGACGAGAGTATTCTTCCTGCCAACTTTATGGTAGAAATTCCGAGTGCCATCAGTGGTGCGGATTATTACAAAGACTCAAATGTTGATACACTTCAGGGGGATGATATTTATCAACATATGAGAAGTTTTATTTTCGTTGGTCATCATGCAGCAAGTATTGTAAATGAAGTTATACATGTAATTGCCGCTAACAATCTCAGCCAACCTATGTCGTTCTCGTTTGTCAGTGACGATGACGGACGGACAAAACATGTTGTGATTATCGAAAATTCGGTTTTTGAAGGTTACACATGGGAATATCAGATGACAATCACCGATGAAGAAGGCGAAACTTCCGACAATACCGCAATGCAGATTTTCTGGAATAAGAATCCTATAAAAGGTATCGCATTAATGAATCCATACAACATAGACAGGACTACATCCGAAGATTACAAAGAAACAATGTACAGAATTGATTACAGCGAGATGTTTGAATTCGGCTACGAAACTCATATGATAGTAACAATTGAAGGGCTGCCTGTTGCCGACCCGCTTGACAATCCATACTCAATGAAGACAATGAAGATGTTTGTCGGAAAAAATGCCAATCTAATTAGTGTTTACGGGAATTCCGATCATCCTAATGCAACATTCTTTAACAGCGAAGTGGGCTTCGACTGGGCTTTTGCAGCAGCAGGAGACAAGATTCTGGATATAGGAGTTGCAGAAGTCGGGTTACCGAGAAACACTCTAAACTCTTCAAACCGTAATACTATTCTCGTTGAAAACTCAATTAAAAATGTTTTTACGAATCAAATTTATGAAATCTGGCCATGGATTGACAGTACAAGCGTACAATCATATCTTTACAACACCGATGCTCCCGGCTTCTTCGACCACGGCGGATTTGTTCAGGGCGGAACTTCACCCGGAACTCAGTATAATCCTCTGCTTGGAATTCTACCCGGACTGACACCTTATAATCCGGCTGAGATAGATAACCTTGAAATAGAATTTAAGCCGTA
>JALSSR010000158.1 GCA_026984135.1 Bacteroidales bacterium | reverse complement strand
AAAGAGAAAATATATCGCTATCAGGGCAAGAGCATTGTTGATGTAAGCGGCTGGCGAAAAGGGATATACCTTGCGATGGTTTTCAGCAACGGTAAAGCAGTTGGAAAATGCAAGTTTGCAGTGCAATAAAACCTTTCGGGACGAGGCAGGCCTGTGCGCCGGAGTCCCGATAGGTTGAAAAGGCGTTATGCACCAAGCGTAGCCACCATAACCGCTTTAATGGTATGAAGGCGATTTTCGGCTTCATCAAAAACCACAGAAGCATCCGACTCGAAGACCTCTTCAGTTACCTCCATGGCATCAATACCATATTTTTGATATATCTCCTCTCCGACTTTGGTATCACGATTATGGAAAGCAGGGAGACAATGGAGGAATTTAACCTTCGGATTTCCCGTTTTCTCCAGTGCAGCCCTATTAACCTGATAAGGCAACATCTCTTTAATTCGTTTTTCCCACAACGAAGGATCTTCACCCATTGACAACCACACATCGGTATAAATAAAATCAACACCTTTCACTCCTTCGTCCACATTTTCAGTCAGGGTAATCTTTGCGCCGGTTTCTTTTGCAATTTCACGACATTTTTCAACCAGCTCGTCATCCGGTTGGGCACTCTTCGGGGCAACGGCTCTGAAATCCATTCCCATTTTTGCAGCACCCACCATCAACGAATTACCCATATTGTTGCGTGCATCACCCATATATGCAAACGAAACCTGATGAAGCGGTTTATCCGAATGCTCCATCATTGTAAGGAAGTCGGCAAGTATCTGAGTGGGATGAAACTCTGTTGTAAGACCGTTCCAGACAGGAACACCTGCATATTCGGCAAGCTCTTCAACAACGGATTGACCGAACCCGCGATACTCAATACCGTCGTACATACGACCGAGAACACGGGCAGTGTCTTTCATTGTCTCTTTATGACCTATCTGCGATCCGGAAGGCCCCAGATAAGTTACGTGTGCGCCTTGGTCAAGAGCCGCCACCTCAAAAGCACATCTTGTACGCGTGGAAGACTTTTCAAAAATCAGAGCAATATTCTTTCCCTTTAACTTTTGCTGCTCCGTACCGGTATATTTCGCCTTTTTCAGGTCAGCCGAAAGCTCCAGTAAAAATTTTATCTCTTTCGGAGTGAAGTCGAGAAGCTTCACAAAACTCCTGTTTCTTAAATTGTATGCCATAATATTTGTTTTTTATTGTTGATTATTATAATTTGTGCTATGCACGTTATTTCCTATGCTGTTATTTATTGTCATTTGTGCTGCGCACGTCATTTGGTTTGTTTTCCTATTGAATTTATGTAATTGTTCAGTTTAACTCCGATTTTATCTATCTCTGTCATAAAATACTGAAATTGCTCCATTGTAATAAGTCTTCTGTTCAATGCTTTTGTTAACCATGTTTTCGTTTCGTACAGCGAGCCTCTTGAATAATAGCTAAAGTGTTTTGCTTCCTTGTAATGATACCTCCCGAAACCTTCTCTAAGATTTGCAGCTACGGAATCAACCGCTCTAACCAATTGTTTACCAATAGTATCTTTGGCAAATTTATCCCATTCAACTACTATATTCCATACCTTTTCTCCAATTTCCATTGATAACTGATAAACCTTTAATTCTTCCAATTTCATATATCAAATGTTAAATAAAAAATAAAAACTTCAATTCACACTTAATGACCACCTAAACAACCCTCAAATAAAGACAATCCTCGTCCCGCCGTTATCAACTCCAAGCAAAGTCGTTTTTGTTATAATAGCATCTTTCCCCGTATTTTCCACAAAGTCAATAGCAGCTCTGATCTTAGGGGCCATACTACCTTCGGCAAATTGACCTTCTTCAAGATATCTTTTAGCCTGTGCAATATTCATTTTATCAATAGTTTTTTCCTGCGGAGTATTAAAGTTCAGGCAAACTTTTGCAACATCAGTCAGGATGAACAATCTGTCGGCATTGATTTGTTTAGCCAGCAGAGCAGAAGCAAGGTCTTTGTCAATAACGGCATCAATACCCTGCAGCTTGTTCGGTTCGACATAAAATGCAGGAATACCTCCCCCACCGACAGCTATAACAATATGACCTGCTCTTGCTAACTGTTCTATTGATTTTTTATTGCTTATGACCAAAGGTTTCGGAGAAGCAACAACCTTCCTCCAGCCGCCACGTTTTTTGTCTTCCACAAATTTAGCTCCGGACTCCTTTGCCATCTTCTCAGCTTCCTCCTTCGACAAATAAGGGCCAATTGGCTTTGTGGGGTTCTGAAAAGCAGGATCATCCTTATTGACAAGGACCTGTGTTATGATGGCAATAATATCCTGATCCATATCATTGGATTCCAGTACGTTTCTAAGTTGTTGCTCGATAATATAACCGATAAAACCCTGTGAATAAGCAACACATATATCCAGAGGCATCTGAGGCACCCCGAACATTTTCTCACCGGCCTGCTCGGCAAGAAGGATGTTCCCCACCTGGGGTCCATTACCATGTGTGATAACGATATCGTAATTTCTGTCCAGCAAATTCAATAAATTCTTACTTGCCTCATAAGCATTTTTTTCCTGTTCGTCAATTGTGCCTTTCTGTCCGGCCTGTAACAAGGCATTTCCGCCAAAAGCAACTACTGCAAGTTTTTTCATATTACACCATTTTTAAAATGAGGTGCAAATGTATAAAAATAAATATGTAACTTCGGGGCGTCGTAAAACTTTTTGTATTATGAAGGCAAGCCCTAAGTTTTTCTTCGGTTTTTTTGGAGGTCTTTTTCTTTTTATCCTCATAGCACTTTTCGGAAATCTGTCGCCCGGCCATCCCGAAGTGACATACACAATGGCAATAGCAGTGCTTATGGCTGTATGGTGGATAACAGAGGTTGTTCCTCTTGCAATTACATCACTCCTGCCGGTTGTACTTTTTCCGCTTTTCGGAGTTATCAACGGAAAGGAAGTATCATCAGCATATTTTAATGATGTTATTTTCCTGTTTATAGGTGGTTTTCTCGTGGCACTTGCAATGCAAAAATGGAACTTGCATAAAAGGATCGCTCTCAAAATATTAATGTACACCGGTGTCAGAGCGGGAAGTATTCTTCTGGGGTTTATGCTTGCCACAGCCTTCCTTTCGATGTGGATATCTAATACTGCTACTGCAATGATGATGATCCCGATTGTAATCTCGGTCATTGACCAGCTTGAAGAGAGTATCGGGAAAGAGAACATTAAGAATTATGCAATAGGCTTACTGCTTGGCATCGCTTACAGTGCCTCTATAGGTGGTATAGCAACACTTGTGGGAACACCACCCAATCTTGCTTTCGCAAAAATATTTTCCATAACCTTTCCCAATGCCCCAGAAATAGGTTTCGGGCAGTGGATGACTTTTGCTCTTCCAGTTACAATTATAATGATGGTAGTTTTATGGCTGTATCTTTATCTTATTTTCTTCCGAAAGAAAGGGCAAATTACCGTTTCCATAGACCCTGCAACATTTAAAAATCAATATAAAACTCTCGGCAAAATGTCCTTTGAGGAAAAAATTGTTTTAATAGTCTTCATAGCCTTTGCGCTTCTGTTGCTTTTCAGGTCGGACATAAACATAGGGTCGTTTAAAATTCCGGGTTGGGCAAATCTTTTCTCACAGCCTAAATTTTTAAATGACGGAACCGTTGCCGTTGCAGTAGGAATAGTACTGTTTCTCATACCGTCAAAAAAAGATAAGGGCGATCGTGTACTGGATTGGGAGACGGCACGCAATATGCCGTGGCGTATTATTTTGCTTTTCGGAGGAGGCTTTGCCCTGGCACTTGGTTTTGTGGAATCGGGACTTTCAGTGTGGATTGGAAACAGGCTCGGTGCCGTCCTTGATTTCCATCCTTTGGTAATAACAATTGCAATTACTACGGTTATGATTTTTCTGACCGAAGTAACATCCAACACTGCAACAACACAAATGCTGCTTCCCATTCTTGCCGGACTTGCCGTTTCAGACAACATAAATCCATTACTGTTTATGATTCCCGCAACGGTAGCTGCGTCAATGGCATTTATGCTTCCGGTAGCCACTCCACCCAATGCAATTATTTTCGGGACAGGCAGAATAGAGATAAAGGATATGGCAAAAACCGGCTTTTTCCTGAATATAATAGGGATTGTAGTTGTTACCGTTCTAACCTGGCTTCTCGGTGTTTATGTATTCAATATTCAGCCAGGCGTATTTCCTGATTGGGCGATAATCAGTAAGTGAGGATAGTATGGTGTATGGCATATTAGAACTTTTATCTATTTTTGTACCCGAATATGAAACTATCTGCATTTAATTTCGGGTTGCTAATTGTTTATGCACTTGTCTGTATCGGTATCGGATTTTGGAGTTCACGCGGACATAAAGATGAGGATTACCTGATTGCCGGTCGCAAAATGACCCTTTTCGGGTTTGTGTCGTCCGTGGTTGCAAGCTACATCGGAGGAGCTGCTATTGTGGCATATTCGGCATATGTTTATCAATTCGGAATTTCTGCTATTGCGGTTTTTGCAGGAACGGCACTCGGATTTATTATTTTTATCCCATATGCTTTAAAACTCAGAAAGATAAGTACCGAAAAGCAGTTTATAACCCTGTCGGACTGGTTTTTCTTCAAATACGGAAAACAAACAGGAGTAGCTTCGGCTCTGATTCTTTTTGTTGTCTATTTCGGGATGCTTCTTAACCAGTTTATTGCAGGAAGCAGTATTTTATCGAACATTAGCGGCTGGAGCTACGAAATGTCATTATTGATAGCGAGCAGTATTATTATGGTATATCTTGTTGCCGGTGGTTTTAAAAGTGTGATAAAAACGGATATTTTTCAATATGTTGTGCTTTTTATTCTTTTCAGCTTACTCGGATATCTGCTCATAAAAGAAGACAGCAATTTCTCCCGGGAACTTTTTGATATATCAAGAATGGATACAGGTATGACCATAGCATTTATTGCTTTTGGAGTGTTGATAATTTTTCAGTCGGCTGAATACTGGCAACGGGTATATGCAGCCAAGAACGAAAGAGTTGTAAAAAAAGGATTGATAGGATCTGCCGTTTTTGTTTTAATTACAGGTTTTGCAATAACCATAGTCGGGCTATCCGCCCACGAATACGTTCCCGGCATCGAACCGCGAAATGCTTTTTCGGAAGGGCTGACCGTTCTTGTTCCCCAAAAATATATCGGTGCAGCTCTTGTCCTGTTGTTTGCAGCAATAATGAGCTCGGCAGATACAATTATTTTTGTACTGGCATCAAGTGTGGCAAAGGATTACATTTCGCACTTTTCAAAAAAGGAAGTTACTCAGCATAACCTTATGGTTCAGACAAAAATTTTCATAATTCTGTTTTCAATTACCGGATTTATACTTGCCTTTTTCTTCAGGGATTTAATAACTGTAATTCTGTTTATTACGGGAATAGGTTTTACAATAATACCTGCTGCCATATCATCATTTCATTTTAAAATATATCCGAAAGCGGCTCTTGCAAGTTTTATTTCGGGAATTATCTATATTTTTGTATTGATTTTAACCGGTAATCTGATACCGGAGCTAAGTGTTGCTTCCATTATTGTTGCAGCGATATTTTTATTATTATTTCAAATGATACTAAAAAACAAAAAATGAAAAACATACTAACCTTTATTGCATCTGTTTTAGTTGTATTTCAGACCTATGCATATTTTCCTGCAAGTGATACTACGGCCGGAGATTCTGTAAATGTTAAAAAAAAGAAAACGGAAAAGGTAAAGAAAGGGCTTAATTTCGGTGTTTTGCCAATTATCGGATATACAACGGATATCGGATTTGCTTATGGTGCTTCAGTCAGCATGTATGATTACGGTGACGGGACTATTTATCCCGATTACAGATATATGCTTTATGTTGAGTATTCAAGAACTACCAAAGGACAGGGCACTACACAAATATTTTTTGACTCAAAAGGATTGATACCGGGATTAAGAATTACATCCGATGTTAGTTATCTTACCGAGCTAATGCTGGACTTTTACGGTTTTAACGGTTACGATGCAATATATTACACTCCTTTTACAGAGAAAGGAAACCAGGATTACATATCAAAAGTATTTTACAAATATCAACGTAAATTTTTAAGGGTTACTGCTGACGGTGACGGAAACATTCTCGGCAAAAAACTGAGATGGCACTTTGGTTTAGGCTATTACAAGTTTGACATAAACACAGTTGATGTTGAAAAGTATAACAAAGGTCAGAAAGAAGAAGACAAGATAGAAAAGACCGACCTGCTTTATGAAAATTACATAAAATGGGGAATCATCCGCGATGACGAAAAGAACGGCGGTGATATGCCATATTTCAAAATAGGGCTGACTTACGACACGCGAGATAATGAAAACGACCCTATGAAAGGCATGTGGGATGAGGTAATGCTGCAGGTTACGCCAAAGCTGCTCCCATCGCAACAAAGCGGTTTTTCAAGGATATCCGTCATACACCGCCAGTATTTACCGATTATTATGGATCGCTTAGTGTTTGCTTATCGTCTTGCATATCAGGGAACCATTTCCGGCCGGACGCCTTTTTACCTGGAACCTTATATGATTACAGCCGTATCTTTTGCCACAACCATTGACGGGCTTGGCGGTGCAAAAACACTGCGGGGAATTCTGCGCAACAGGGTTGTGGGTGATGGCATTGTGTACGGCAATGCGGAATTCAGATATATTTTCCTGAAAACAGTGATCTGGAAGCAAAATATCTTTCTGTCATTGAATGCCTTTGGAGATGCCGGAAGAGTAGTACAAAAATATGATGTGCCCGAAACATTTAACGGACAACCATATCCCGAACACTATTTCGACTTTGGTGCGGAAAAATTCCATTTTTCATACGGTGGAGGAGTTAATCTGATAATGAACCGCAATTTCATTATCTCGACCGACTTCGGACTTACAACCGATAAACGTGACGGCAATTTCGGTTTTTATGCAGGGATAGGTTACCTTTTTTAACAAATCCTGACAACCAAATATGAAAAAGAGGCGGACAAATAAAAAGGCACTAAAACTATTTGTCTTTATTTTTATTCTCACTATCACAATTGATCTTCTTTGTGCAAAATATTTTTATAACAAGGTTATTGATTTCGTATCCGACCAACCTGCAAACATAAAAGCAGAGGCCGGAATTATCTTTTTCGGAGATGCGACATTTGACGGTAAACATTTAGGCCCCGACAGTAAAAACAGGGCTGCAGTTGCTATTCATCTTCTTAATGATCACAGAATAAAAGCAATAATTTGTGTGGGAGGGAACAGCAGGGAGATTATCAACAGACCAAAAAATCTGATGAGAAATTATCTTGTAAAACAGGGAATTCCACCCCGGATGATTATTTATGACTCAATCTCTTTTAACACCATAACAAACTGGCAGGCTGGAAAACGAATATTACGTGATAAAGGTTATTCATCTGCAATACTTATTAGTGCGCCGCTACACATTTACAGAATAGCTCATTCGCTTGATTTTAAAGATTATAAAGTATATTTTGCCACATATAGTTACAATTTGAACGGGATTGGAGATTATCTTATTCTTTTGAAAGACATTCACCACGAATGGATTAGTATAACTTTGAACAAAATTTTGAGCGATAAGGTAAGAAACAAACTTGTATTTACCGTGAGAAATATAAAGCACAGGATCAAAACCCTGTTTACGGGAATTGATTAGGTTTGCAGATTATATTTTATAAAAATATGACATCACAGCAAAAAGCATACTTTTATGCAGTTGCAGCTATTTTGAGCTGGTCAACAATTGCTTCGGCTTTTAAAATATCACTCCGGTATTTTGATTATTTACAACTTTTATTTTTTGCTTCCCTGTTTTCGACTTTTGTACTTTTTATTATAATCATATTTCAGAAAAAAGTTCATCTTTTAAAAAAAACACAGCGCAGAGACCTTTTCAGCTCGGCATTTCTCGGATTTTTGAATCCGTTTCTCTATTACTTCGTTTTGCTAAAAGCTTATTCCATTCTCAAAGCTCAGGAGGCGGGCACACTGAACTACATTTGGCCGATCACTTTGGTTTTGCTGTCTATCCCATTTCTTCGTCAAAAGATCAGATGGATAAGCATAGTTGCTATCGTTATCAGCTTTTTGGGAATCGTCATTATTTCGACAGAGGGGAGCCTTGCCACTCTGGAATTCAGCAATCCTTTCGGTGTGGCACTTGCCGTCGGCAGTAGTATTTTCTGGGCTTTATATTGGATTTACAATATGAAAGACAAGAGAGATGAAGTGATAAAACTTTTCACTAACTTTATTTTCGGAACCATCTTTATTTTCATAGCAATACTGTTTTCAGACGGTTTGGGCGTCATTTCCTTCCGTGGGCTTGCAGGGGCACTTTATATTGGCATCTTTGAAATGGGTCTGACATATTTTTTGTGGCTAAAAGCACTTCAACTGTCGGAAAACACAGCTAAAGTTTCAAATCTTGTTTACTTCTCTCCTTTCATATCCCTTCTCATCATCAACATTACGATTGGAGAAAAAATTCTTTTATCAACCATAGCAGGACTAATACTTATCATTGGAGGTATCATACTTCAACAGACTTCCGGCAGAATTAAAATGGAACATCGGAAAGACTGATTCATTTGCTTTTCTTTTGAAAAAAGCGGTCAATCACCGATAAAAGTTTTGACGGTCTGATGGGTTTAGAAAAATACATATCACACCCAGCCTCTAAACTTTTGGCACCATCTTCAGCCATTGCGTAAGCAGTGAGAGCTATAACACCCAGGTTTTTCCTGAAAGACTTAATCTTTTTTGTCGCCTCATAACCATTCATCTTAGGCATTCTGATATCCATTAAAACCAAATCAATATTTTTATTGGCTTTGCATATCTCAACAGCTTCCAATCCGTTAACAGCCCAAATCACATTAACTTTCGTTTTATGTAATGCCGCTTTAAGGAGCTCAAAATTTGTATCTTCATCTTCGGCAATTAAAATAGTTTTGTCTTTCCAATCATACTTTGACGATATAAATCTCTCATTATCATCAGAATGCTCAATATTTTCAACTTTAAAAGGCAAAGTAAAATAGAAGATTGAACCTTTTCCGGGTTCCGACTCAACCCATATTCTGCCTCCCAAAAGCATAACGATACGTTTTGATATGGCAAGTCCGAGGCCTGTGCCGCCAAACTTCCGTGAAGTTGTTTCGTCAACCTGTCTGAATCTCTCAAAAATGGTCTCCTGCATTTCCTTGGGAATACCGATTCCGGTATCTGCAACATAAAATTTAATATCGGCATTATCTCCTTCAGCCTCTATATCATACCCAACTTCTATTGTTCCCTTTTCCGTAAATTTAATGGCATTACCAATGAGGTTTGACAAAACCTGCCTTATCCGCATAACATCCGAGTCAAGTTTATAGCTATCACTATCCGGAGGTAATACAAGATTTAGTGCAACTGTTTTTTTCGTATTTGAGGCTTTAAACGAATCAAATATCTCTTTAACCGCAGCATTAATATTAAATTCGGATTTAGTGATTGTAAGTTGTCCCGCTTCAATCTTTGATATATCAATAATATCATCAATAAGGCTCAAAAGAGCATTACTGCTTTTAATAATATGGTGCAGATATTCCGTCTTCTTCTCTTCTTCTATATTACTGTCGGTAAGAAGATTAGAAAATCCGATTATGGAGTTCATCGGTGTTCTTATCTCGTGGGACATATTTGCCAGAAAAGCGGTCTTTAATTTATCGGATTGCTCGGCAATTGCCTTGGCATGTTTAAGCTCTTGAATGAATGACAGACGTTCCGTGATATCATTAACAACAACAACAATAGCAACAGGTTTGCCGGAAGAGTCCTTAATAACACTGCTTGATGTTTCGGCATAAAAGGTTGAACCGTCTGACCGGATAAGCTTGTATTGATTATTTTTGGAATAATCTTTCATCAATGACTCCTTAAGCCTTTCCGTAGCAATCTTATGGTCTTGTTCAGGTATAAAACTAAAAAGACTCCGATCTCTATTTTCATCCGACACATCAATTCTAAACATTTCAATGCTGGCAGGGTTTCCGTCAATAATTCTGTATTCAAGATCAACAACAATAATTGCCAAAGGGGAAGAGTCAAAAATCCCGCGCAGCATCTCCTGATTTTTAAGTATTAATTGCTCGGCTTTAACCCTTTCGGTTACATCAACTCCGACTTCCCAGTATTTCCATCCCGGAATCAGAACCAAAGAAGAGACACTTGACCAGGAAATAGTCCTTTTGGTTCCATCCTTACAGGTAATATTCGTTTCATAATTCTTATATGAAAAGTTATTAGCCACTATCTCCTTTTGAATGAACCTTCTGTACTTTTTATCAGGATAGAGCATCCTCAACACATTTCTATTACCGATAATTTCATCCTCAAGGTATCCCGTTACCCTCTCACACTCCTTATTCCAAAAAGAGACTATTCCATTAGCATCAAAAGCATTTATCATTACAGGCATTTCCCGGACAATTCTTCTAAGTCTCCTTTCATTCTCCTGCAATGCCTTATTTGACTCTTTAATTATCTTGTCCGCCTTGATTATCTCTTCATTTTGTTTACGCAGCAACCTGTTGGCATTTCTTTTTTGCGCATACATTCTGTAAACCAAAACCAGGAAAAATAACACAATAAAAGCTCCTGCTATAAATATGTAGATTATTATATTTTTACGCTGTATCTGGCTTTCTTTTTTCTCCAGTTGAATTTGGTTTTTCAGTTTTAGCTGCTCAATCTCCTTTTGTGCCGTTTCCACTTTATGCAGTGTCTTCTCCTCAATGAGTTTAGCCGAATAGGCCTGGTCTTTAATGGAATCATCATAAATATTAAAATTCAGATAACTGGAATAAGCCTTTTTATAATTTCCCAGCCTTTCATAAACAACGGACAGATTATTAAAGATATCACGCAACTCAGTCAGGTTTTTATTCTTCAGGGCTATCTGTTTGGCTCTCAGAAGGTATTTCAAGGCATTTTCATAATAATCAAGTTCTATATAAACCTGTGCAATATTGTTAAGAGTATGGGCTTGTTTTGCACCAATCTCGGTATCCACGTCCAAGGCTTTATGGTAATTCTCAAGTGCTTTTGTATAATTACCCATCTCAAAATAACACTTTCCCAGATTGTGGTAAAGATCTGACAAAGCAGGTTTATTATCAAACTCTTTGGCTCCTTTAAGACCTCTTTCAAAATAGCCGATAGCATCTTCATACTTTCTTTGTTCAAGCAATATCAAACCCAGATTATTCATAATCGGTACTTTTGATCGTGTGTCGCCTGTTTTTGTTGCCACTTCCAAAGCCTTGTCAAAATAGTAATATGAGCTTGCAAGTTTACCCAAATCATAATAAACACCCCCGATATTATTATATAATGAACCGATGAAAGAAGAGTCGCCTATTGACTCTCTGTATTTGAGAGCCATATTCAGGTAGTCAAGAGACTTTTCATAATTACCAAGACTTTGATATATCAGCCCCAGATTATTCCATACTTTTGACAATCCTAATGAGTCATTAATCAGTTTA
>JALSSR010000157.1 GCA_026984135.1 Bacteroidales bacterium | reverse complement strand
TTCCAAACTGTTGAAAGCATTGCTGTTTTCTCTCAGAATCTTAACCGCTTTACCGAGATAAAGAAGTTCTTCGGTCATCCAGGCCGGCCTTCCCGGAGCAAAAGTGTTAAGCTCAACTCCATAGCCGTTGAACAAGGAAATGGCAACCTCGCGATGTATTTTCCCCTGACTAAGTTGGCATACCCTGAAAATTGCAAAGTCGGGTTTTATCAGTTTGTTCAGATTAAGAGGCGGCGGCATAAAGATAGCGTCGTGCACTCTTCCCGAAATAATTCCCGGCATATCTTTAACGACCGCCATACCTTCGGAATACATTATTACTCCCGGTTTTACACTGTCGGCAGCCCTTTGCAGTTCGATGCTTGAGTTGCCGCGGGTATCGAGCACAACTCCGTCGGCATCAATATCTTTTATCAGATTAGCCATTCCTTTATAAGGATTCTCCTTTCTTGTACTTTGATCCCAGGGATTATATGCAATGAAGAATTTTGTTCCTTTTTGCTTTGCATACTCCGAAAGATTCTTCAGCTTTGATAAACCACCCGGCAGGTCGTCATACAGATCCCATTGATTGCGGTTATCAACTCCGAGAGCAGGCCAGGTAGGCCAAATCCCGAATACGTCATACCCTCCGAAGAGGTTTTCTCCATTCTCCAGAAATTTCTCAAATTGATATCCGCCGTTTTGAGCATCATAAAAATTATGATCCCAGGCAAACTGCAATATCATAAGATAATCGTGGCGGATCCAGGACAGATCTTCCCTTTCGAAAAGGGAATTGTCAAATTTATCAAGATCATATAGATAGCGCTCTCTGAACATCAGTTTTAGTCCGTTTTGCCATTCGCCGGAATACCTGTCGGTAAAGATTTCATAATTTACGGAGCCGCCCGGATAGAGGTATGTTTTATAACGTCCTTTGCTGCCCTTCTCAACATTTTCTCTACGTGCAATCGCACAAAGAAAATTTCCATCGCCGGCGGATATTGCCCCATATCCCATCTCCCAGGCATTGTCAGGAAGAATAACACCTACGGGTTCTTTTTGCGGTCGGAATAATTTGGTGCGTGCCAGCGACCAGGGGCCTGTCCCCGTGATGTAAATATTATCCGGCATTTGCCCAAACGGAACCATATTTTCGAAAACAACGGTATCCCGAGAATAGTTAATGATATTTACAAAATATCTTTCTCCCGGAGAAAAAGACGAGTCATGCCGAATGGTTGCATAAATAAGTGTGTCCCAGGCAATTTCGATTATGGAATCATTTTCAATAACTGTTGCTGTTGTTGAATAGAGCAGTGAATCATCAATACGGAATGAGAAAAAAGGAAAAGTTATGTCAACAGAATCCTTGATGCTGTCATTATGCTCCACACCGTTTACACTGAGCCCAAGGTCAGTAATAAAGTTTAATGGTTGCGAAAGAGCAGGCCTGCAAGCCGAAAACAAAGTAATTTGCACTACCAGCAGAAAAAAGGTAAATTTCTTCATAATTTATCTAATTTTGTGATAAAATCATTTTTTGGTCTTTTAACTCTACAAATTTAGTTAATTTTGGCTTCATAATAGAAAATTTTATGTCATTTGATATTGTAATCGAATTTAAAAATGCTTCAATCTTTCAAAAGGAAGTGCTTGTTTTGTCGGGTGTGGATATGTCTGTAGTGAAAGGAGAGTTTGTCTATCTGATAGGGAAAACCGGAAGTGGAAAGAGCAGTCTTTTGCAAACTATCTATGCCGATTTGCCGCTTGCATACGGAGATGCAACGGTTGTGGGCTATGATTTGAAGAAGATCAAAAAAAGGGAAATACCGTTTTTAAGAAGAAAACTTGGAATTATTTTTCAGGATTTTCAGTTGTTGACAGACCGTTCGGTAACTGATAATCTTCTTTTTGTTATGAAGGCTACGGGTTGGAAGGATAAAAAGAAGATGCTGGAGCAGGCGCAGGATATTCTGGAAAAAGTAGGTTTGGGAACCAAAGGGTTCAAGATGCCGCACCAACTCTCGGGAGGGGAACAGCAGCGGGTTGCCATTGCACGGGCACTTGTTAATAATCCCGAAATAATCCTTGCAGACGAACCAACGGGAAATCTTGATCCGGAGACCTCGACAGGCATTATGAAACTGCTGTTTGACATCAGTCAGTCAGGACGTTCGGTTTTGATGGCAACACACAACTATTCCCTTTTCAAACAGTTTCCGTCAAAGACATTAAAATGTGAGAACGGGAAGGTTGCACCTTATAATCCTTCACTTTCGGAAATGGACGAATGGTAGTGTCGTTCCTACGGAACTCCATTTTCTTTGCATATTATTTGCCCGGAACTTACGTTGCCGGTCTAAAATATGTCGTTCCTACGGAACTTTATATTTATACAGGCTGCCGTAGGTAGCCCAAATTCCTGTTTCCGCACATTGACAGAAAAGGCTCTGTATCCCTTTATTTATAGGGATTGATTTTGAAATTTGGGTGTCCCATAAATGAAACAAAACCGGTCAAAAATATGTCG
>JALSSR010000156.1 GCA_026984135.1 Bacteroidales bacterium | reverse complement strand
ACGGCTGCCTTGTCTGCCGCTTGGGCAACATTGACAGTGCCGCGGTAATTCACCTTTTCAAAAATTCCAAAGGCTCCGTAGTCGGCTGCAAGCCCGGCAACATGAAAAACTTTTTCAACGCCTTCAACGGCGGGTTCAACGGTCTCCGCACGGGTAATATCTCCGTAAAAATAGTTAACTTGCAATCCGGTAAGAAATTTCAGGTCGGAAGTCTTTCTGACAAGCACATTCACATCATAACCGTCGTCAAGCAGCCGCCTCACAAGGTTGCTGCCGATAAATCCGTTTGCTCCCGTCACCAAAACCTTCATTTTCAATTAAAATAGATTATAAAAATATCGGTCAGTACCCCAATGGATGCATGTATCAGAAAGACATACCAGATGGAACGACTGCGCAAAGCAATTATCCCGAAAAGTATCCCGACAACTATAGAACCGATTATCTCACCTTCGGGCTTTCCGATATGCACAAGACAAGAAGAGACTGTCTGTATCAGTATGGCATTCACGGCACCGAATCGCTCTTTAAGCCCGAACAGCAAAAATCCTCTGAAATAAAATTCCCAGGCGATATAGTAAAAAACCACATACATCAACTCATAAACAAGCAAGTGCTGCCTGTCGGTCAATAAAATTTTTGCAAGCGGATATTCCAGCCTGACATCAGGCATTTTTGACGAAAGAAAAATCAACGGAGCCACAACTACAGGTATGGTTATCAACCATTTACTGCCATATTTAACATCTCCCAATCCAAACCCGAAAACCGACAAGGGCTTTTTCATCACAAATTTCACATAGATAACCGGCAAAACAAACATCAGCAGAAAAAAGATAATGAACTGCCAGTATCTTGCATAAATACCGGCTTGCGGATCGTCGGCCAATGCCGGAAAATATCCGGAAAAATATTCGGGATAACCGTGATACCTGTACAGCGTCAGCAATACCGGCGCGCTGAGAAGCATCACATAAAAATGGATATCCTTTTTATTGAATATTATTCCTTTGAACATAAACTCTTAATCTGTGAATTTCACAAAAGTAGTAAATTTACCTTGCACAAATTTAGTATAAAACCAATTACCTGCCAAAAATCCTGTTAACGACCATCCCACACCGGCAACAATATCAACAACATAGTGATAACGACAATATACAAGTGATACAAATATCCCCGTAATCACGGGCAGAAAAATCCAAAACATCCGTCTGTTATATTTTGCCATCACCAGAAGTGTTGTAAACGAAATTGCGGAATGGAGGCTCGGGAAAGCATCCAGCTTATTGGGTTCCAGAAAATTAATGATATTGCGTATGGGAACCGCCAGAAACATACCGTCAAGGTTTTTTGTTTGCAGTTGCATAAGTGGTTCGTAAAATCTCGGCCCGGCAGCAGGAACAATGAAGTAACCCAAATAGGCCGTATAATAAACTACAAGATAAACGAACACACTCTTGTCAAGGTCGGTAAGCCTCTTTTTTTTATACAAATACCCGAGAATAAAAAGGGGCATCGGGAAATAGAAGATGTAGAGTGCATACATTATGTCCGTCAGCCTGGGTCTGACAAAATGTTCTATCCAAACCGTGGGATGAACGCCAAACCACGAGTAATCAATGTTTGCAAGTTCTTGATCATATCTGTTGAGATTCACATAGGGCAGAATCATAAAAAAACTTTCAAAAATCACAAAAAGATAAATCAAAGGATAAAAGGTGAGAAACAGCCTCTCGATTTTACTGTTCTTCTCTTTTTGGCGAAGACGGACTGCCATCCAAATAACGACAGCGGTCAATAAAAAAACAAACAGTGGCCCGAAAAGATAGGGTGAATTGTGAAGCGAAAAAAGGTAGATGACAAATACGACCGCAAGAAAACCGGTGTTAAGCAGGTCAATTATGCCGAACTTTTCTTTTGAAAAACGCACACGGTTTATATTTTATTGTTTTTAAAATGGTACTGATAAATCCTGTATTTTTTATAGGGTACACCGTTCATATTCTCCAGTGCCCTGTTCATCGGGCCGTTTGTTTCGAGTATCCAACTCGCCTCTCCTCTATGATAACCGAGTTTCGCACCCCCTTTTGTCGTTTTAACATAAAGACAGGCATCAATTCCGGTTTTCCGGTATCCTTCAATAATTCCAAGAGTAAGAACCCTCATACTTTTCACCTTTTTCTTAAACCGTATCATTTTAAGAAAGTTAACGGGAAAGAGGCGTCCGTTCCTGAAATTTATAAATATCTCATTCACATTGGGCAAAGAAGCCGCAAAAGCCACAGGCTCACCCTTATCCTCCACGATATAAACAAGCTCGGGAGATGTAATCATTTTCAATTCACCTGCGAGAGCATCAAACTCTTCCTCCGTCATGGGCATAAAACCCCAATTCTTTTCCCACGCCTTATTATAAATATGTCTTAGTTTCGGTGCTTCTTCCTTCATATTTTTGAAATCGGCCTGTCTGAAAATTATTCCCTGCTTTTTGAGACGTTCTTCAATCTTCTCACTCAATGTGATCATTCTTTCCGGTATCTTTTCTTCAAAAAGTTCCCAGGAGATAAGATCCATTTTTTTCGTAAGACCGTAATGCCTGAGTAAGTCGTCATAGTACTCTTTATTGTGAACCATCATAAGATAAGGAGGGGTGTCAAATCCCTCAATCAAAGTACCGCAGGTATCGTTCGTTGAAGGATTCATAGGGCCGTAAAACCCGTCAACTCCTTTGTTTTTCAACCAATCAATGGCAGTATCGAAAAGAGCCTTAACAACCTCTTTGTCATTTACCGTTTCAAAAAAACCGAAAAAGCCGTAATTTTCTTTCCAATGGTCAACATAGACCTGATTTGTGATTGCACCTATTCTTCCAACAACTTCACCGGCATCATTCAGGGCAATAAAATAATCGGCATCCGCATGTTTAAAAAAAGGATTTTTCTTTTTATTGAGCGTCTCTTTCTGCATTATCCTTAGCTCGGGAACATAATTACCATCGCCGGAATATAAACGGTATGGGAAGTCAATAAAACGGTTTAAATCCCGTTTATCCTGCACTCTCTTGATTGTGACCATTTGAAAATATCTTTACAATTTCGCACAAAAATAGTTTGTTTTTTCCTAGAATGTCTATCTTTGACCTTTTTTAATTCAAGATTCTACCAAGATAATAAAATAAATGGCAACGATATTACAATCAAGAGCAGCACAATATACAGAGCCTCAAAGAGTTAAAAAGGCCGGACTATATCCCTATTTCAGGGTTATAGAATCGGAGCAGGATGCAGTGGTCTATATAGAAGGTAAAAAGATATTAATGTTCGGCTCCAACAGTTATCTCGGACTGACAAATCATCCTAAGGTGAAAGAGGGTGCCATTGAGGCCATTCGTAAGTATGGTACGGGTTGTGCCGGTTCGCGATTCCTGAACGGAACACTTGACATACATATAAAGCTGGAAGAAAAACTCGCCAAATTGGTGAAAAAAGACAGGGCTATCGCTTTTTCAACGGGATTCCAGTCAAACCTCGGAGCAATACCCCACGTGGTTGGCCGAAACGATTTTATAATCCTCGACGAAGAAGACCACGCTTCAATAATTGATGGGACAAGGCTTTCGTTTGCAAAGGTTTTGAAATACCGCCATAATAATATGGAATCGCTGGAAAAAATCCTTACAAAATGCAATACGGAAGTGGTAAAACTTATTGTGATTGACGGCATATTCAGTATGTCAGGCGATATTGCAAAACTGGATAAAATAGTGGAGCTGGCAAAGAAATATAATGCATCAATAATGATTGACGACGCACACGGTCTCGGTGTCATTGGGGAGAAAGGTGCCGGAACAGCTTCGCATTTCGGACTTACAGGTGATGTGGATATAATTATGGGAACTTTCAGTAAGTCTCTTGCATCAATTGGCGGATTTATTGCAGGTTCCTCCGAACTTATTAATTTACTGGAGCACACTTCACGGTCTCTTATTTTCAGTGCAAGCCTTCCTCCGGCATCTGCCGGCAGTGCCATTGCAGCTTTGGATATTATGGTGAATGAGCCGGAACATATTGAAAAACTTTGGGATAATACAAATTATGCAATAAAACTTTTTAATGACTACGGTATTGATATCGGAAATGCGGAAACACCCATAATCCCTGTTTATATCAGAAATAACGAGAAGACTTTTATGATATCGAAATTACTTATGGACAACGGTGTATTTGTTAATCCGGTTATCTCACCGGCTGTACCACCCGAAGAATCGCTTTTAAGATTTTCACTGATGGCAACCCATACTCACGAACATATTGACAAAGCAATCGAATCCATATATAAAAACGGAAAAGCTATCGGAGTTTTTGAATAAGAAAGAGATATTTCGTTCTAAATCAAAGTTTTAAAAAATTTCGACAAAATCAATTATTATTAAATAATATTGATTATATTTGCAGTTTTAACATATAGTTCTATACTAATTCTTTAACAGTTTTACTTGGTAAACCTGTCTATACTGCGCACCAGCCAAATGTTGGAAAGTAGTTAATGCGCCCGCCTGCCGAAATGAAGTGACCTGATTGCCGCTTTGACATGGCATACGGACCTGAATGACGCTGAAGGGTTTGCACTTCTGTTCAGCGTTAGTATAAATCCCAAATGAAATGATTCGTGCAGTAATTATAGATGATGAGAGTAATATCAGGCAACTGCTTACATCCTTAATCAAGAAGGAATGTTCTGATATTGACATTATCGGGGAAGCCGATAGTGTCGCATCAGGCATAACTATTATTCAGGAGACCAAGCCTGACCTGGTGTTTCTCGATATCAGGCTAACTGACGGTGCAGGCTTTGACATATTAACACAAACCCATTATACCGATTTCAATATAATTTTCATAACCGCTTACAATGAATATGCTGTAAAAGCATTTGAGTACAGTGCCATTGACTACATACTAAAACCCATTGATCCGGATACGCTTATAAGAGCGGTTAAAAGGACTAAACACATAATGAAGGCAGAACTTAGCCTGAAAATGAATGCTTTACTATCAAATATCAAAGGAGAGGGGGATGAAAAAATTGTACTAAGGACAACCGATCAGGTTTTTCTTGTCAATGTGAAAGATATTATTTGTCTTGAGTCGGATCAAAACTATACTACGGTGCATATATCCGACGGGAAAAATATTCTTCTATCCAAAACACTGAAGGAATTTGAAGGTATGCTTAATAATCACAATTTCGTTCGTATTCATAGGTCGCATCTGATAAATCCGTCATATATCGAAGGTTATGAAAAAACTGAGGGCGGAACATTAATTATGAAAAACGGGTATAGAATTCCGGTCTCCTCACGAAAAAGAAATTTGTTGCAAGAATTTTTTGGGAAAATATAGCGCAGCTATACTTCCTTGCATACCTGTGCTAAAATATATGACAGCCATGGGCACCAAGCCAAAATATTTAACAAAGATTTAAAATTAGCCACAAAGACACGAAGGCTAAAAGAAAACACAATGGAAAATTCACAAAACGGGCGCATCACATTTCCCATCGGGTCGGATGTTCTGAATTTACCGTATTTCCCCCTCCTACATATCTATCTTTCTTCATATATTCTCTGCGTTTACCGGATGAACCCCGGCATTTAATAAATAAACCCCGGCGTTTATTCATTTAGTTCATACTTGCATTCGCAATGTTGTACTTTTACGTTGTTAAAAAATATCCATTAATTAAAAAACGGAGGTTATTATGAAATCAAAAAGTTTACTAATCATTTTAACAATTATTTTCAGCATGTCGGTTTATGCCGATTTTGTTCCTGTGGAAAGTGCCAAAAAATTAAAATAAGTTACGAAATACGCAATGAGAGGAAAATTTATAACCATACAAGCTCACTGCCAGATTGTAAAGGCAGGGAAAGAAGAGAGGAGGGAAATACGAAAAATATAGTATCGGAAATAATCAAACGGTCGGCTAACCTTGAGTTGCTGGCATCATTAATAGCAAGCATTGGTATGATATTGCTAATGATAGACGTTGACGTCGGGAAACTTACTATCATTACCGGCATTGCAGCCCTTGTAATGCTTTACCTGATGCAGTGTCTTCCTTTTCTCAAAAAGCATAACGACTGGCGTATGCTTAAACTAACACTTAATCACATATCGCTAATTGTTGTCCTGACCGGAATGTTGCTTACAGTTTTGAAAATTGGCATCAGCATCATCGTTTTAGTTATCGGTTGGATTTTATTAGGGACATGCCTGTTTATTAATTTTGCTAACGGGACTAAAGATAATCAACCGGGAATCCGGATGATACAGACACGTATTCTTATTATAATTGCCATTAGTCTTGTATTTTATTTGGGCTTTTAAAATATTATTTCTCTAAATATTTGAAAAAAAAACAGTACTATTGAAGATTAATTATAATTTTATACCGGAATAAAAGAAAACTCTGTGGCACGAAAGCTAATCATAATAATATTTATCCTTTTTCCGGTGCTGGCAGTAGCACAGCCCATAACTTTTAACAGACCGAAAAATACTGACAGCCTGAAAAAGGTACTGTCAGAAAGTTCGGGTACTAAAAGAGTTGACCTGTTAAATATGACAGGATATTCAATTCTATCAAAAAACCCCGAAGAATCATTAAATTACATAACAAAGGCACTAACCCTTTCCGATAGTCTTGGTTATGACGATGGAAAAGCAGTTGCACTTTGGCTCTTATCACTTAAAAAACAAAATATTGATTCCTCCCTAAAATATCTTCTTAAAGCTGAAAAACTCCTTAATGATAGTACATACTGGGTTGTAAAGTACAATATATTTACCAGAATTGCGGACAGGTATCTGAAAATTAATAAAAATGATTCTGCGATTGCCTATTATCAAAAATCATCTACGGAAATTATAACACCCGACGGCTTTTATGCACGAATGACGGGATATACAAGAGCCGCAAAACATTTAAACATATCAGGCGATTATACTGAAGAAGGCAATATGCTGAAAATGCTGAATGAACTTGTCCTGAAAGAAGGATACCCCCTTTCTGATATAAAGTTCATTTTATATTTTGGGAAATTAGGTAGCTTCTATACAAGACATGGATATTATGGACTCGCAGTTGATGCACATAAAAAAATTCTGGATAATCTTTATAAATTTAAATTAACGAATGGTGTCAATGATTATATGGCAGCAAAGTTTCTCGGATTCATAGCAAGGGCTTATGGCCAGTGGGGGAAATACGATTCTGCAATATATTACCATAACAGGTCAATAAATAAATTTATTCTGTCGCAGAATAAATATAATAGGAGTTTAAAAACCGACAAAAAGTTAAATCATATAGGCAATTTTAAAATAAATATTGCCAACCAGATAGAAGGTAAAGCAATTGTTCAGATGAACACCGGCATGTACGACAGCTCTAAGATGAATTTCCTCAGATCAATGGAGATGCGGAAAGAGAAAAATGACATACTTGGTGTTGCAATGTGCCTCGACGGACTTGGTGAACTTTGCCAGATACAGGGTCGCTACACAAATGCACTCGAACAACTTGATGAAGGCTTAAAGATGAAAAGGACTTACAGGGAAGATTATAATTTGGCTCATCCTAAAAAATCATCACAAATTAATATGAATAATATGATAGACGAGAGTATTTCCATTTCATTTTTTGATAAAGGAAAGCTTTTTTACGACTGGGGAAAAGATGAACTTGCTAAAAGACAATTTGATGAAGCTATTAAACTATCTCGAAATATAGGCTATGTACGCGGTGAGGCACAGGCATTAATGGCTGCCGGAGATGTTTACCTTAAACAGGATAGTATGGATGTTGCGAAAATCAGTTATAAAAAGGCATTCGATATATTTGATAAAACGGATAATCTCCCCGAAAAAGCACGGGCACAAGCCAAACTTGGTGATTACTATTCATATACGCGAAATATTACCAAGGCACAGAGATATTACCACCTTGCACAGTCAATATTTAATAAACTCGGGCTGCAACGTGACCTTGCCGAGACCTATGCAAAATCGGCACAACTTCATTTTCAACAAAAAGAGTATGACAAAGCTATTGATGAATATCAAAAAAGCATAAAAATAGCAACACCGCTCCAGTTGCAAAAAATTTTAATGGAAGCGCACAAAGGGATATCCGACGTTTACTCTGCATTAGGCAAAACCGACATTGCATTTGAGCACTACAAAAAATATATTGCGGCACGCGACACAATATTCACACTCGAAGCAAGCAGGCAGATTGCAAATCTCGAAGCTATTCACGAAGCTGAAAAAAAAGGACAGGAAATTTCAATGCTGAAAAATGAAAACGAACTGAAGCAATATAAACTGGAGCGGTCGCAATATGTGTATATTAGTATTGGAGGACTGGCTCTATTACTGATCATTTCTACTATTTTATATTCACGCCAGGAAAAGCTAAAGGCTTCAAAACAAAATATGACGCTTGAACAAAAACTTCTCAGGACACAGATGAATCCGCATTTCATATTTAATGCACTTACAAATATTCAAAGGTTTATGTATGGCAACAAACCTGCCGAAGCTAATACATACCTGACAACATTTGCCGGACTGATGCGGAATATTCTTGAAAATTCAAAGGAGAACGTAATATCTTTAGACAAGGAAATAACAACTATAACAAACTACCTTAAACTTCAAAAGCTAAGACTGGGCGATAAGCTTGAATATTCAATCGAAGTGGATGAAGCAATAGTACCTGAGAATTATCAAATTCCACCGATGCTTGCCCAGCCCTTCATCGAAAATGCCATCGAACACGGAATTATACATAAAAAGAACGGAGGAAATATTAAGATAAAGTTTTACTCTTCCGGTAACTATTTGTTTTTTGAAGTCACCGATGATGGTGTAGGCCGTGAAAAGGCTGCCGAACTTGAAAAAGGCAGGGAGAAAGTTCATGTGTCCATGGCTACAACCATTACAAAGGACAGACTTGAAGTTATTAATAAAAAGCTAAAGAGCAAAATAACCCTCAAAATCATTGATCTTAAAGATAAGAACAATAAGCCGTTAGGGACAAAGGTTGTAATAACTATTCCCGAAAATTACTCGTAGTTTGTAATCATTGCGTAAAAATTTTCCCGCTGTCGGTAGTGCCCGTTCTCCCTTTACCCGAATATTCTCAAAATGCACATAAAACCCGCATCCGTTTCTTCCTGAAAACCGTCCGAAAACCCTTCTTACATATACAACTTTCTACATATAATCACTGCGTTCGTTCGATGAACCCCGGCGTTTAATAAATAGTCCCCGGCGTTTATTCATTTAGTTCATACTTGCCTTCTCAGTGTTGTATATTTGTATCAAATCATAATTATGGAAACTAACTTTAAAAACGGAGGACTTATGAAAATCAAAAAACAAACTTTCGCAATCGCGTTAACAGCATTTATCTTGTTTATGTTAACCACAATTACAACACAATCACAAATTCAGTTTGAGGGTCTTTGCTCGGAAGGGGAAGGCGGTGCTTCATGGGATGCCGATGGAACAGGCCCGGAGCCTTATGGCAATGGTCATGAAAATGTTTTTTATTATTCCGCTACGAATGATTATCTGAATAATACATCAACATCCGGAGGACATATGCTGGACAACATCAACGGCTTCCCTCTTTTTGAACAATCCCTTTTGGATAATGGATTCTCAGCAGAGGAAATTACCGTTAAAATAGCACTTTGCGACCTTGGCAATGATGTATCAGGCATAGACTATTTTACAATCGGGGATAAGCATTACGCCAACTTTTATCCTGTGAATTGCACATTTGAACTTAATGGAGAACCCTTGGTGGAAGCTATCGGGGATTATTCTATTTATCTCCACAAACCCGGCTATCAGGGATTCGAGTCTGCTTATCTTAAAGTCAATGATATTTCAGGAAATAGCTCCGACCCTGTTAAAAATGTTGCCAATGCGCTTCTCTCTGATATTGGTACGGAAGAAATAAAATTTGATTTAGACGTAACCGTTGCATCTGATTTAACAGGAAATGGCAGGTCAGGTGCATACTTCGATTTAAACTTTACCTTTGAAAAAGGATTGCCGACAATTCCATTTCAAGGCCTTACCGCCGACCATGAGGGTGCGGTAGCCTGGGATACTGACGGGACAGGCCCCGAACCGCTGAGAGATGGCCATCAAAACTATGGATATTTTGGTGCTTCACGCGATTATGCCGGAATTGATCCGGATCCCAATGCGGCATTTGGACATTTCCTAAATAACAATAATGGATTTAATAATTTTTACCTGCAAATGGAATACAGGGGATATACACCCGACCAGATCAAAATCAAAGCAGGCATTTGCAGTCTTGATGAAGACATCGAAGGGGAAGATTGGTTTGGCCAGTATAATTTAAATTATTATCATTGTTTGATAAACATTGAGTTAGATGATGAACCTCTCATAGGTTTTATGCTCGATACCTTATATTTTGAATTAACAACAAATGTCTTAACATCTCCTGCAATTGCATATAATGCATCTGAAAACAGTTCCCCTGATATTCAATTAATCGCAGATGGATTTTTCAAGGATTTAGAGCTGCGGCAATTGATAATGGATTTTGAAATGTCGTATGATAGTCCTTTTTCAGGGAATGGAAGGGATGGTGCGTACTACCAGGTTGTTGTCGGAAACCTTATTGGAAAAACAAGTAATTGCACCCGTGTGTATGAAGGTGATGTATCCGGTACATGGATGGCTTCTTGCAGCCCCTATATTATTGAAGAAAGTATTACAGTGCCCGATGGAGAAACACTAACTATTGAGCCGGGGGTTTGGGTAAAAAGCAGGGATAACGCAAAAATTGACATTAAAGGACGTATTCTTGCCCAGGGTAATGACTCAAATACAGGTGGAATTGTATTTACTGCAATTAACCCGGATGCGGGATGGAGTGGTATAGAATTTTTCGATACCGGTACTACCAACGATTCTTCACTTTTGATCAATTGTATTTTTGAATATGGTTATGGACAAGGAGACCTTTTAGGAACTAATAGTGGTGGTGCAGTGGCTATGAAAAATTTTAGTAAAGTAAAAATTGATCATTGTTTGTTCCGATATAATTGGGTGGACAAATCAGGTTATTATCCACCAAGTGGAGGAGCTATTGGTTTATGGAGTAGTAGCCCTATAATAAAAAATTCCGATTTTTATAATAATGATGCATCTTATGGTGGTGCTATGGTACTATTTTTAGAATCCAATCCTACAATTGACCATTGTCTGTTCCATCATAATACTGCATCTGCAGATGCCGGCGCCTTAATAGTTCATCACAACAGCAACCCTGATATTATCAATTGTACTTTTATAAAGAATTCAGCAATTGGTATGGGTGGAGCTGTGGACATATATGGATTTTCAGACCCCGATTTTGTGAATTGTATTTTACTTAGTAATTCTGCCGCTCAGGGAAAACAAATTTCCGTGTCAACAAGCGATTGTATCCTTGATATAAGTTATTGCGATATAGGAGGTGGTGAAGCAGGAATTGAGCCTAATGGAATAGGTGCAACCGGCACTTATGAAAATAATATTGATGAAGATCCTGCATTTGCTGATGTTCTGGCTTTTGACTACCATTTGTCAAACGCTTCACCGTGTGTAAATACCGGCGACCCATCCATATTT
>JALSSR010000155.1 GCA_026984135.1 Bacteroidales bacterium | reverse complement strand
AGCCACAAGCGTCCAGCTACCCAGCTCCTCATAGGAGTCCCTCAAATATCTACATGCTGCAAAAGTTGCTTTTTCAACATAATACCTTTCATCAATATCCTTATTGACTTCCAGATCATATTCAAGTGCGGTGGATTCCAGAAACTGCCAAAAACCTGTTGCCCCCTTCGGAGAAACCACATTTTTCAAACCGCTTTCGATCATAACAAGATACTTGAAATCCACGGGAATATTTTGCTTTTTCAAAATAGGCTCTATCACTGGAAACCATCTTAAAGAACGCTTTATAAGTCCTATTGTCGAGGAATGGAAAAAGGTATTCCGCAAGAGCTGTTCATCAAATTTTTCACGTACGTAAAAAAGATATAGCGGAGCCTTTTCTCCCGCAAAGCTCACGGAATCGGGAAAGGGAGGCGTCAGTATCTTATAATCCTCACAAAAAGCACTCCTGTAATCAGTATCGGCACTATTTTTCTTGTCTGTAGAAAACACAAAAAGTAAAACAATAAAAGCACCTGATAATAAAACTATTAGGGATATAAAAATCTTTTTCATATATAAAATAGGGTTAAAATTGTGACTTAAAATCTTTAAAAAAGGATGCTTTTTCATCCTTTTCGGAAACTTGCGGCTTTATTACATCCCAGTCAATATCCAATACAGGGTCGTTCCACCTTATGGCCCCCTCCGATTCCTTGTTGTAATAGTTTGTACACTTATACTGAAATATTGTATCGTTTTCCAGCGTGAGAAAGCCGTGGGCAAAACCGGGCGGTATCCAAAGCATGGTTTTATTATCTTCCGAAAGCTTCTGCGAAAGCCACTTACCATAAGTTTTGGAATTTCTTCTGATATCAACCGCCACATCCAGCACCGCTCCTTTTACAACCCTCACCAGTTTGCCCTGTTCATAAGGCGGATTTTGAAAATGCAGTCCGCGCAAAACACCCTTTTGGGATTTGGATTCGTTATCCTGAACAAAGTCAAGCTGTACACCAAACTCACGCATTTTATCGAGACGGAACGACTCAAAAAAATAACCGCGCTCATCTTCAAAAACCCTCGGTTGAATAATCAGCAACCCGTTTAATTTTGTTTTCTTTATTTCCAAAATTTCTTTTTCGTTATTTAACAAGCATCCAAATTTAACAAGCATCGAAACTTGTTTTTCTACATACATCAAACATTAAATACTTAAATCCAAAAACCTGAAATGTTGCAGGCACACAAGTCCAACCCGGCCTCTGTCCCTAATTCATTGGTAAAATCTGCAAGGTTGCTTACACACGGTACTTCCCAAACCTTACAGGTTATGTTACAAATGAATGACCTCGCCGTAAGCAGCTGCAACAGCCTCCATCACCGCCTCCGACATTGTCGGGTGCGGATGTATTGCTTTGAGGATTTCGTGACCTGTTGTTTCCAGTTTGCGAGCCACAACAGCTTCGGCAATCATCTCGGTAACATTCTCACCAATAAAATGGGCACCAAGCCACTCGCCGTATTTCGCATCGAAAATAACCTTCACAAAACCGTCCTTATTACCTGCGGCACTTGCCTTTCCGGATGCCGTGTACGGGAATTTTCCAACTTTTATGTCATAACCGGCTTCTTTTGCTTGTTTTTCTGTCATTCCTACGGAAGCCACCTCGGGAACCGTATAAGTATTTCCCGGAACATTCCCGTAATCAATGGGTTCGGGGTCAAGACCGGCAATCTTCTCTACACAGCAAATGCCCTCGGCAGAAGCAACGTGTGCAAGTGCCTGCCCGGAAACAATATCGCCGATGGCATAATATCCTTCGACATTTGTCCTGTAAAACTCATCAACAACAACTTTATCTTTGTCGGTTTTTATACCCACATCTTCCAAACCTATTCCCTCAAGATTGGTCTTGATTCCAACAGCAGAAAGCACTATCTCGGCTTCAACCGTTACCATACCTTTTTTGGTTTTAATTTCAACCTTGCACAAATCACCCGAAGTGTCAACCGACTCGACCGACGATTCAAGCATAATCTTCATTTTGTTCTTTTTAAAACTCCTTGCAAGTTGTTTTGAAACTTCTTCGTCTTCAAGGGGAATGACATTTGGCAGAAACTCAACGAGAGTGACTTCCGTACCAATCGTATTATAAAAGTAGGCAAATTCGGATCCTATAGCTCCCGAACCGACAACGACCATAGATTTAGGCTGTTTGGGCAAAGTCATCGCTTCGCGGTAACCGATTATCTTTTTGCCGTCCTGTTTGAGATTTGGCAACTCTTTTGACCGTGCACCGGTGGCAATGATAATATTGTTCGCCGAATATTCGGTCACCTTTCCCTTCTCATCGGTAACATCAACCTTTTTGCCGGATTTCACTTTACCCGTACCTTTAATATGTTCAATTTTATTCTTTTTAAAAAGATACTCAATCCCCTTACTCATACCGGCGGCAACCTCACGACTGCGCTTCACCATTCCTTCAAAATCGGGTGCCACTGTCCCGTCAATTTTGACTCCGTAATTTCCTGCATGTTTGATATAGTTATAAACCTGCGCACTTTTTAAAAGGG
>JALSSR010000154.1 GCA_026984135.1 Bacteroidales bacterium | reverse complement strand
CGTATAATCCCCGGGGCATATTTTTTATGATGTCTTCACGAATGTCCGAGACTTCAACATTTCCGTAAGGCTCTTTCCAGTAATCATAGCTGTCGAAAATTATTTTATCGGCAAGATTAAGTTTTTTTGCTTTATGAGCCACACCGAACAGAATAACCGTTTTGGCTTTAATATTTTTTAAAACCGCAGGATACATATATCCTACATAGGCATAATCGTCATGGGGAGAAACGGCAACTTTCCATCCCGACGGGGCAATGCCTGAATATACAAGTTTGTCTTCAAGTGCTTTACCCTGATCACGCTTTATTCGTGTCATAATACTGTCCATTTGCCAGTCATATTGCGCAAACCCAACCGTATCAACAGGTTGTCTGACAGATACCGTTTTTTTGATATTTTTTTCCTTTTGCGGAGAATTATTGCATCCTGAAAAAATAATGATACTGAAAACAATTACTATAAACAATGAATTTATCCGGTACATTTTATCTATTTTTATACACATTTTTGAAAAGGCAAAACTATGAAAATAAAACAAAAGAGCATAATAACATTTTTGCTGTTGCTATTTATTATTCCCTTAGGCTTTTACACAAAGTTTTATTCCGGACCTGCACACCAATGGGTAAACAATTCGCTTGGCGGTGCTTTTTATGAGGTTTTCTGGATACTTTTGGTTTTCCTGATTTTACCGGATTCAAAACCTTTTAATATTGCATCCATTGTTTTTTTGGCAACCTGCATATTAGAGTTCCTGCAACTGTGGCATCCTGCCTTCCTTGAGCTAATACGCTCCGATTTTATCGGCAGGACAGTTCTCGGCAATTCTTTCAACCCGGGAGACTTTCTATATTATTTGGGCGGAAGCTTTGCAGGATTCATAATTATTAAATCAATAAAAAATAGGAATGGCTAAATAGATTTGGATATTTTTGGAATTTGATTCCAAAAATATCCGATTTTTTTGGAAAATAATTCCAATATTATCCGGAATATTATTATTTTTGTACAAAAAAATTGAAATGTATATCCGGCGACAGGTACATAAGGAAATAGCAAATCACCTTCAAAGAAAGGAATATACGATAATTTCGGGTGCACGCCAGAGTGGAAAAACAATGCTGATACGTGCATTATTCAAAGAGATTAAAAAAGATAATGAGACGGTTAATTATATCTCATTCGAGGATATTGATATTTTAACGGCAGTAAATAAGCATCCGGAAGAATTATTCGGGTTTGTACCTCGTCCCAAAAGAATCCTTAATGGAGCTAATCAATCGGGAAAACCTTTCTACCTTTTTATTGACGAGATACAACTTGCTGAAAATCCATCCAATCTCTTAAAATACCTTTTTGATATTTACGGTGAAAACCTGAAAATAATAGCTACAGGTAGTAGTGCTTTTTATATTGACTCGAAATTTAAAGATTCTCTTGCAGGCAGAAAACGTATTTTTGAGTTAAGGACATTAACATTTGAGGAATGGTTGATATTTAAAAATTTGACTGACCTTTATGAGGAGCTGAAAATTATCCGGTCACAAAAAAATTATGTTTCGGCAAACAAAACGGAATTGGTTGAAAAATTTAATGATTTTCTTTTGTTCGGGGGATATCCGGCTGTTGTTCTTGAAAATGATAAAGAAGAAAAAATAAAGTTGCTAAAGGATATTAAAAACTCGTTTTTAAAAAGAGATATTGACGACTCGGGAATATCCAATACGGAAAAATTTTATAATCTACTTATGATTCTTGCCGACCAAGCAGGGAACCTTGTCAACAGAAACGAACTTGCCAATACCGTGGGTGTGGACAATAAAACCGTTGATAAATATTTGTTTGTTCTTCAGAAATGTTTTCATATAGAACTATTAAAGCCGTTTTATTCCAATTTACGTAAAGAACTTACCAAAATGCCCAAACTTTATTTTAAAGATTCGGGATTAAGAAATATTGCTCTAAATCGTTTTTCTGATTTCAAATATCGTGAAGATCGGGGTACGCTACTTGAAAATTATGTTTACAATCGTTTGACGGAAATTTATGATTCCGACAGTATAAAATTTTGGCGTACAACCGATAAAAAAGAGATTGATTTTATTATTAATACCTCATTTGGACAAGGAATGGCATATGAAGTAAAGATGAATTGTAAAAAGATCAAAAGAAATATTTTTAGCATCTTTAATGAATCGTATCCAAATTACACTCCGGATGTTATATCCTATGATGTTAATCCCGATTGCAAATGGGTGCTGAAATTGTAGGCATCATTTTTTACGATTCAACTCTCCTCATTGTCAAACTGACATTTTTAAACAAACTGAAATCTTTCCAAACTGACATTTTTTTATTTTTTTAACACTTGTTAACTGTCAAAATATCACTATAACCAGTTGGCACTTAGATTGATATGGCGCAGATGAAAGTAATTGAAAGTAAACAAAAAGAAAGGAGGATTGAGCTATGAAACTGATCAAAAGAAATGACGACTGGGGTCTTCCCTCGGTATTTGAGGATTTTTTCGGGAAAGACCTGTTCAATTTACCATCTGTTGTAGCGGCAGGCACATCAGTACCGGCTGTAAATATTCTGGAATCGGACAACGACTTTCAAGTTGAAGTGGCAGCACCGGGAATGAACAAAAAAGATTTTAAGATTGACCTCGACAACAATGTTTTGACAATTTCGTCGGAGAAAGAGGAAAAGAAAGAGGAGAAAGATAAAAAAGGTAACTACACCAAGAAAGAGTTTAGTTACACTTCGTTTGAACGTTCATTCACACTGCCCGACTCGGTTGACCAGGATAAAATAGCAGCCTCCTACAAAGATGGTGTATTGAAAATTACTTTGCCTAAACGTGAAGAAGCTAAGGTTAAACCGGCAAAAACCATTAGCATTTCTTAAAGGAAAGAGGGGCCGGGAGAAATCCCGGTCTTTTTTTTGGATGATGGGTGAAGTGTAGGTATTGAATGTACTTAAGCTTTTTAATTGATTGAATATATCTAAAAAAGAAAGGAGGTATTGGCTATGAAAAGGATATTGTTTGTCTTGTTGATTCCTTTTTTGCTCACAGGTTGTGGTAATGCACAATCAACTGAAAAGCAGCAGAAAAAGGAAGAAAAGACTAAAGCTGAAAATGCCGTTAAACCTAAAGTTGACATAAAAGTCAATAAAGTGTTTGATGACAAAGGAAACCTTATCGGGTATGACTCTACTTACGTTTGGTCATATTCGAACATTCAGGGCGATTCGGTGACAGTTGATGCGGATACTGTCTTTTCCGAATTCAAACCGCTTTTCGATGAGCAGTTTAAGGGTTTTGCGATGCCGGGCTTTAACAATCTGATGTTCAATGATTCAACATTTTATCACGACTTTTTTACACCTGATTATTTCTATGACAGGTGGCAACAAAGTCTGAAAGAATCGGAAAGGATGTTCCGTGAAATGGATTCATTGAAAAATATGTTTTTCAAAAAGAATTATCCGGGATTGCAAAAACAGAATGAAAAGTAACGTGGTAAAACCCGGCAGAAAGATGTCGGGTTTTTTATTATCGGTTTTTATCCCTATTCAGAACACCCCCGTCCAAATCAAAGGCGTAATTAGAGTGTCATCTAAAAAATTAAAAAAAAAGAAATATTTTGTCAGTTAACCACTTTTTTCTAATTTTAGAGCCGTAAAAGCCAGAAGGTTTCTAATGAAATATTAACATTAAAAGATCAGTGATATGGATTTTGAATTGACGGAAGAACAGCAACTTATCCGCGAAACGGTTCGCGATTTTGCAGAAAGGGAGATAAAGCCGGTTGCAAAAGATTTGGACGAAAAGGCTGAGTTCTCGTATGAATTAACCGAGAAAATGGGAGAATTGGGACTCTTTGGAATGTACCTGCCTGAAAAATACGGAGGTCAGGGATTGGATACGTTATCCTACATCATTGCCGTCGAGGAGTTGGCACGTATTGACGGTTCTCAAGCCGCCACTCTTGCAGCACATAACTCACTCGGTATCGGACCATTGTACTATTACGGTACGGAAGAGCAGAAGATGAAATACCTGCCTCCCCTCTGTACCGGAAAAGGCCTTTGGGGGTTCGGACTCACGGAACCAAATGCAGGTTCCGATTCAAGAGGTACCAAAACTACCGCCGTACTTGAGAATGGTGAATGGTTGATAAACGGATCGAAAATATTTATCACAAATGCAGCTACAAAAATTTCTCTTGGCTCTACAGTGCAGGCGGTCACAAAGGTTTATGAAAACGGCAAAAAAGATTTTACTACTATTATTGTTGAAAAAGATACTCCGGGATTCAAAACCGTTGAGATGCATGGAAAAATGATGTGGCGTGCTTCAAATACGGCTGAACTCTATTTTGATGATTGTCGTGTGCCCGAGGAAAACCTGCTCGGTAAAATAGGGGAAGGCTCGCATATTATGCTTAGCACTCTTGATAACGGACGACTGTCCATTGGAGCTATGGGGCTTGGGCTTGCTCAGGGTGCCTTTGAGATGGCTTTGCAATACTCAAAAGAGCGTAAACAATTCGGTAAACCCATTAGCAAATTTCAGGTTAACGCTTTCAAACTTGCCGATATGGCACTAAAAGTTGAGCTTGCGCGAAATCTTTTATATAAAGCTTGCTGGCTGAAAGACAACGGAAAACCATTTGCCAAGGAGGCCGCAATGTCGAAACTTTATTGCTCGGAAGTGGCTAAACAGGTGGCAGATGAGGCCGTTCAGATACACGGTGGCTACGGATTGATGAAAGATTATGATATTGAACGCTTCTATCGCGACCAAAGATTATTGCAGATAGGTGAAGGTACTTCCGAAATACAACGACTTGTTATTTCAAGGTATATCGGATGTTAGAATGGATAAGGTTAAGATAATGGAATCTCCGCAAGATGCAATGAAAGGAGAAATATAAATTCAACTATTGAAAAATCGCAGCACATTGTTTCCGACTTACTTGAAGTAATAACTTTGAACATCTTGTTTTTGTGAATGTTAATATTATTTGACAATGACTAATGATATTGCTATACCGGAAGAAGTTATTTTACATAAAATATACCTTGTAAGAGGACGGAAAGTAATGCTGGACAGGGATTTGGCTGAATTATATCAAGTTGAGACCAAACAGCTTAAACGACAAGTAAAAAGAAATATTGAAAGATTTCCGGATGATTTTATGTTTTATCTTACAAAAGAAGAATTTGAAAATTTAAGGAGCCAATTTGGCACCTCAAGATGGGGAGGAACAAGATATTTACCAATGGTTTTTACCGAGCAAGGAGTTGCAATGTTATCAAGTGTTTTAAACAGTGCTGTTGCTATACAGGTTAATATTGGTATTATCAGAGTTTTTGCTAAAATGCGAATGATGCTTGAAAAGCATCAAGAAATATTAATAAAATTGGATGAACTGGAACGTAAAGGAATGGAGAGAGATAAAAAAATAATGTTGATTTTTGATTATTTAAAACAATTTGATAAAATGAGGCAGCAGGAAGCGGAACAAAAAAACCGCCACAGAATAGGATTCAAAAGAAAGAGTGACCGGTAATATTTATCCGGATAAAACTAATTGACAATTTGTTATTATGAACAATACTATACTCTGGGAACCGACAAAAGAATATAAGAAATCTTCAAAGATGTACGATTTTTTAAATCGTATTGCAACGAAATACAATCTGCCCGACAATGAATATTATACGGTTCACGATTGGAGTGTCGGGAATACAGGTTCTTTTTGGGCTGAAATATGGGATTATTTCGATATCAAACATTCGAAATCTTATGACAATATCATTGATGATCCGAAAAAAATGCCGGGTGCAAAATGGTTTTCGGGTGCAAGGCTGAATTTTGCCGAAAACCTGCTTAGTAGAAAAGATGATCATACGGCCATTATTTTCAGAGGCGAATCTTCCGTAAAACGCAAATTAACCTACAATGAATTGTATGAGCAAGTTAGAAGAGCCGCTACTGCACTCGGGAATGCCGGTGTTACGAAAGAGGATCATATTGCCGCTTTTATGCCCAATATGCCCGAAACGGTTATTATGATGCTGGCTGCCGCCTCCATTGGTGCAGCCTGGTCTTCAACATCACCCGACTTCGGGATTAAAGGCGTCTCCGACAGATTTTCGCAAATAGAGCCGAAAATAATTCTTGCTGCCGACGGATATTTCTACAAAGGTAAAATATTCGACTCTCAGCAAAAGCTGAAAGATATAATCCATACTCTTCCGAGTGTTGAGAAAACAATTCTTGTGAATTACACCGGTAATGCGGATACAAGTTTGATAAAAAACTCCGTTTTATGGGATGATTTTCTTGAACCGACGGAAAATGAACTTGTTTTTGAGCAATTGCCGTTCAATCATCCCTTGTATATTATGTTTTCTTCCGGCACCACAGGATTACCGAAAAGTATTGTCCATTCTGCCGGAGGAACTCTTTTGCAGCATCTCAAAGAGCTTGTTTTGCATTCAAACATTACGGCAGACCAAACGGTTTTTTATTATACGACCTGTGGCTGGATGATGTGGAACTGGTTTATCAGCTCCCTTGCAACAGGTGCCACTTTGGTGTTGTACGACGGTAATCCTTTTTATCCGGCTCCCGATGCCCTTTTGAGAATGGCCGACGAACTTGATATTTCGTTTTTCGGAACAAGTGCCAAATATATTGCTTCGCTTGAGGCTGAAGGCGTAAAACCGAAAGAAATTTCCGATTTCCCGAATCTGAAAATTATAGCATCAACAGGCTCTCCCCTTTCCGATGCAAGTTTTGAATATGTTTACAGAGATTGGAAGAAAGATGTGCAACTATCGTCCATAGCAGGAGGTACGGATATTATTTCCTGCTTTATGCTTGGCAACCCCACTCTTCCTGTCCGAAAAGGTGAAATTCAGTGCAAAGGACTTGCAATGGATGTGGACTGCTTTGACGATGACGGTAACTCATTGATTGAAGAACAGGGAGAACTTGTGTGTAAGACTGCATTCCCATCAATGCCTGTTTATTTTTGGAATGATGAAGATAATAAAAGATATAAAAGTACCTATTTTGAAAAGTTTCCGGGAGTCTGGCACCACGGTGATTTTATTGTCATAACAAAACATGGAGGTGTGATAATGTACGGGCGCTCCGATGCTACCCTGAATCCGCAAGGTGTAAGAATAGGTACCGCCGAAATTTACAGGGTCGTTGAAAATATGGAAGAAATAAACGATTCGGTTGTTGTTGGTAAAAAACAGGATGACGACGAGATAGTCGTTTTGTTTGTAAAACTTAATCCGGGAGTTGTGCTTACCGAAGAGTTGAAGAAGAAAATAAAAACGAACGTTCGTAACGGTTGCAGTCCGCGGCACGTTCCTGCCGTAATTAAGGCTGTTCCGGATATACCACATACCATTAACGGCAAAAAGGTGGAGATAGCCGTCAAAAAAATACTGAACGGGCAAGAAGTAAAAAACAGGGCGGCTTTGGCTAATCCGGAGAGTTTGGATTATTTTATTATTTAAAAAATGATTAATCCTTTTCGGAAAAGTTTTATCTTTACAAACCAAAATTATTGAATAATTGAAATTAAACGATTTGATAAATAAATCTTAAGATACAATGAATTATCCCAAAAAAGTAACAATAGGCGACATTACCGTTCGTGACGGTTTTCAACACGAAGAGCATTTTATACCTACAGAGGCAAAACTTTGGCTTGCAGAAGAGTTGATACTTGCAGGTTTTAAGCATATTGAGGTTACAAACTTCGGAAACCCGAAAGGAATGCCTCAATTCAAAGATGCCGACGATCTTTTCAAGAAAATAAGAAACAGCAAAAAACTGAAAGGTAAGTTGGATGATGTGATGCTTACCGCAATTACAATACGCGAAAGAGCTATTCAAAGAGCCATTGATGCCAGGCTGGAAGGTTACGGTCCCGACAGAATCTTGTTGATGGTATCAACAAGCGAATCGCACCAAAAGAAAAATTCAGGGCTTACCCTTGCCGAATATTGGAAGATGGCTGAAGAGTGGATACCAAAAGCCCGTGAGGCAGGTATAAAGGTTAACGGTACGGTAAGTACCATTTGGGGTTGTCCCATCGAAGGCCCGACGGAAATGTCCAAAGCCATTGAATTCACAAAACGCTGGTTCGACATTGGTGCCAATGACGTGGAGCATGCCGACCACGACGGCTCGGCTTCTCCCGACAGGGTTTACAAATATTTCTCAATGCTGCTTGACAGTGTTGACAATCCTCATAAACAGATCGCTCATTTCCACACTACTCGCGGTTGGGGTTTGGCAAATGTGCTGGCAGCTTTACAGGCCGGAATGACCAATTACGAATCAACAATGGGCGGTATCGGCGGCCAACCTGCCAATTTCGTTGACGGTACTCCCGTTCCCGGCACAGGTGAATATTATTACAAGGATCCCAATATCGTAGGACTGGTATCAACCGAAGATATGGTGGTTATGATGGATGAAATGGGTATTGACACGGGACTGGATGTGGACAGAATTTTGGAAATCGGTAAAATGGTGGAGCGTATTGTCGGAAGACCGCTACGTTCCGAATCCATAAGAAGCGGCAGAATACCGAAACATCTTAAAGGATAATTTTTATAGTTTGTTATCCTTGATAAACAGGCTTACAACGCAATTCTATAATAAGTTTTATAACGACCATCATCATCGAAAACTCATTACCGGGTTAAATACGGAAAGGTATGGGCAGGAACAACCGGAATTCCTTTTACACATACTAAAGATTATCAGGTGATTTAGGAATAGAAACCGGTGTTTGTTATTGTCCCTGTTCAGGTAAAAACTACAAATTTTAAACTTGAACATCAATAAAAATGAGTAATTTTGCACTCTTAAACCGGAAAACAGAGTAAAGATGAATATTCAGGCAATTAAGCAACGATTCGGAATAATTGGAAACTCACCGCTTCTTGACAGAGCAATAGACATTGCGGCACAAGTGGCGCCTACTGACTTGACGGTGCTCATTACCGGTGAAAGCGGTGTGGGAAAGGAGGTCTTCCCCAAAATAATTCATCAGCTTAGTACGCGGAAACATGGTTCATATATTGCTGTAAACTGTGGCGCAATCCCCGAAGGAACAATTGACTCTGAACTGTTCGGGCACGAAAAGGGTTCGTTTACAGGGGCTCACGAAGCCCGAAAAGGTTATTTTGAAGTGGCTAACGGCGGAACAATATTTTTGGATGAAGTGGCCGAACTGCCTTTGTCAACTCAGGTTCGTTTGCTGAGAGTGCTTGAGACAGGCGAGTTCTTGAAAGTGGGATCATCAAAGGTTATTAAAACCGATGTCAGGGTTGTAGCAGCTACAAATGTTGATATTCAACTTGCAATACAAAACGGAAAATTCAGAGAAGACCTCTTCTACCGCCTGAATACCGTACCTATTTATATCCCGCCGTTGCGTGAAAGAAAAGAGGATATCCACCTGTTGTTCAGAAAGTTTGCAGCCGATTTTGCCGAAAAATACAGAATGCCGGTATTGCGCCTTACAGAGGATGCAGTTCAGACTCTGGTCAACTACCGGTGGGACGGAAACATCAGGCAACTGAAAAATATTACCGAGCAAATCTCAATAATAGAAAAAGAGAGAATGATTGATTCTCATACTTTATTGAAATATTTACCTGTTTCACGCAAAAGAGACCTGCCGGTTCTTTATAACAAAGGCGACGAAAAAAGTGAAATATCGGAAAGGGATCTTCTTTATAAAGTACTTTTTGATATGAAAAAGGATATTAATGATTTGAAGGGTGTGGTTGCCGGAATAATGAAAAACGAAAGTTTGCAAGCTAAAGTTCAGGATGAAAGTACTCACCTGATTGATAGCATAAACCGGAGAATTGATGACATTGGCAGCACGGTGGATCACGTTGAAATCAGGCATCCCTCCGAACCTCGGTTTGTTGAGCCTATTCAGGATTCGGAGGTAATTGAAGAATCGCTTTCGATACAGGATAAGGAGATAGACCTTATCAAAAAAGCTCTTGCAAAGCATCACGGTAAACGAAAGAAGGCTGCCAATGAACTTGGCATTTCCGAACGTACGCTGTACAGAAAAATTAAAGAGTATAATATTACATAGATTTAGGTGTTATTATTGAAGTAAGAGTGATGGGTACGGATGCTTATCACCTAATAGAATATCAAATTTACAACATTTGATTCGATGAAAAGAGGTTTTATTAATAAATTGTTTGCAGTTTTGTCGCTACTGATATTTCTTCAGGGTTGCAAAGTGAACTATTCTTTCACCGGAGCTTCCATTCCGCCTAACGTTAAGACTATTAACATCAATTATTTTCCCAATAATGCTTCCCTTGTAGCTCCGTCACTTAGTCAGAAACTGACTGACGAACTTAGCGACAGATTCACCTCGCAAACCGACCTTACACTTGTAAACAAAGGGGGCGATCTTATTCTTGAAGGATACATAAAAGACTATCGCACCAATCCGGTGTCAATACAAGGTAACGACCAGGCAGCACTTAACAGGCTGACAATAACCATTTTTGTAAAATATACCAATACCTTTGACGATACGAAAAGTTTTGAGACCACTTTTTCGAAATATGAAGATTATTCAAGCTCCCAAAATCTGACCGCAGTGCAGGACGGCCTGATTGATGCCATCGTCGAAATGCTCGTTACGGATGTGTTCAATAAAGCGGTGATAAATTGGTAACCGGATAAAAACAATGTATTTTTCAAATTAAAACAGCTTGTTGGTGACAACACCAACAAGCAGCAGTGGATATACTGCTTTTCTGCCGATAAATTAATTTTTATATTTTTGCACTATGAACAGGCAACAGTTTATGGAGTATATCCGGAACCCTTTTTTGTTAGATGAGGGGACAATTGCAGGATTTGAGGAGTTGACAAAGGATTATCCCTATTGTCAGTCTGCACAGATTCTTTATACATTAAATTTATATAAGGAGGAGAATATTAAATTCAGTAATCAACTGAAGATTGCTGCTGCTTATGCTTCCGACAGACAGGTTTTGAAGAACCATATTATCTCCCTGGATGATAAGTCATTAATTTCCGGCTCAACGGAAAATTATGACGAAAACAATACTCAAACGGAAATTGCTGAGTCAGAGGAACGGGTTATACCTAAGGAGGTGGACATTCACAATCTTATCTCCATATTACGAAATAAAATTCTTATTTCCTTAAACAGACCTGCCGAAGACAATGCAAGTGTTTCGGAACTTGTTTCGGAGTTGGAAAAACTGTTAGCGGAGATTAGTACAAAACCGGAACCAAAGCAACAAAAGGAAGAATTGGATTTCAAACCTGTCATCAGCGAATACAATTTCGATCATCTTGAGGATCTGCCTTCGGAAAAGAATGTGAAGCAGACTAACAAGGAGTTGATTGATAAGTTTATTCGTGAGCAACCTTCTATACCACGGGAGCCGAAGCCCGGATTTTTTGATCCCGTTGACTTTGCAAAGCAAAGCCTCATTGATCAGGACGATATCGTTTCGGAAACTTTAGCTAAAATTTATTATAAACAGGGCAATTTATCCAAAGCAATAAAAATTTATAAGAAATTAAGTTTGGTATATCCCGAAAAAAGTAGTTACTTTGCCGCCCGAATTGAAAAAATCCGGAAGGAAATTTAAAAAAAGAGTTAATAATTAAAAGAAAAAAGAAAAATGGGTGCTTATATCGTAGTCGCTTCGCTGATACTGATAGTTTGTGTTTTGCTAATACTTATTGTATTGGTACAGAAAGATAAAGGAGGCGGACTTGCTTCAAACTTTTCA
>JALSSR010000153.1 GCA_026984135.1 Bacteroidales bacterium | reverse complement strand
ATATAATAAAGCATTTTCAAGTATTTTCGGATATGTGATTTTTGTATCAGCCTGTGAAAATTGTCCGGTAAAATGATATGTTGTATTCCCGATTTGAAAGGTGTTTTCCGAGATGTTCCGTATTGAGCTGCCGGCCACAATGGGAGTCAGCTCTCCTGTTGAAGTATCATCCACCACGTTGGCAAGGTCGGATGTATATTGAGGTTGAGAATGGTTGAGCATATTAAACTCATCTTCTTCAATTAAAGTAATCATTTTTTTGTCAATCCAGCCTTCATAGTTATCAAAAATAATTCTAATGTAATACCACCCCTCATTTTCGGAAGTAATAACTATCAGATCACCGAATAGAAGTTGAGTTACCATCTCGGCCTTTTCAGAAGGCTCGGCCCTGACAGGAATAACACTTAAATTGCAAATACCGAATTTTGTCATTTGTTTCGTTTATGGCTGCAAATATAGTGTGAAATATTTCTGTTCGGGTATATTTATAATAATTTTCGATCACAAGTTTTTTTCAGTGATATATTTTTTTAAAATTTAAATTTTGAACAGGATATCTGGCTGCTTGAGTGTTATGTAAAAAAAAAGTTGTAAAAAGCTAATTTATTTTGTATATTTGTGGCTTTATTCATTTAAAAACCAATTATTATGAAAACAATCACTTCTATTTTAGTTGTATTTTGTTTTGGGTTTGTAAATGCAGTTAATCTGTATAGTCAGAATTCGACAATAGAATTAACCTTTACAGCACAAAATAATGGGCAATACGTTCCTATGGACAGTATTGTTATTGAAAATCTGACACAGGGTGGAGATACAACACTGTATGCACCCGATACGGTTTTAGTGTTAAATTATGCGACAGGCATTGTGTATTATAATCAAGTTGGTGATGATTCTTTTATTGTTACACAGAATTACCCCAATCCTTTTAATGAAAAGACTAAATTTGATTTGGTTTTAAAGGGAAAAGATAATATTAAAATTGTCGTCAGAGATATGGTGGGTCGGGAATTGACTCATTATGAGAGTGTTCTGAATAGAGGCTGTCATTCTTTTTCTTTTTCTCCGGGCGTTAATAGTTGCTATTTTCTGACAGTTACGGGAAAGCAACAAAGCAAAATGATTAAGATGTTAAGTGTGGCTGTATCGCGGAGCAATAGAGAGAAATGCCGCATTACTTATACAGGGATGAATATTGAAAAACCT
Source organism: Bacteroidales bacterium (assembly GCA_026984135.1). Classification (GTDB taxonomy): domain Bacteria; phylum Bacteroidota; class Bacteroidia; order Bacteroidales; family JAADJA01; genus JAADJA01. Next base: position 10,667 of record JALSSR010000153.1, on the reverse strand, counting down.
GCATTTAAGTATCAGGAAAAAGTAGATTATTTTGTATTTAACCTTGGTGATGAATTGAAATTTACAACATACACGGATGTTGAAAAAACGGAAATGACGGATTCTCCTTCAGGTAATGAAATATATACTCTTCAATTTGATGGCTGGACTCCCTGTCCGGGAATGTCGGCAGTAACTGACATTGACGGGAATATTTATAACACTGTTCAGCTTGGCGAACAATGCTGGATGAAAGAAAATCTTAGAACAACAACCTACCGGAATGGTGAATCAATACCAAATGTAACAGACAACAATGCATGGGGAAATCTAACGTCGGGGGCTTATGTATGGTATGATAACAATCCTGTTTGGAAAGAAAAATACGGAGCTTTGTATAATTGGTTCACAGGTATTGATGGTAACGATCTCTGCCCTGCAGGTTGGCATATGCCGTCACATGATGAATGGGTTCAGTTAACTGATTTTATTGGAGGTTGGGAATTGCCTCATGGTAATATGTTAAAATCTTGCCGGCAAGTCAATTCACCTTTAGGAGGTGACTGTGATATTATGCAGCATCCGAGATGGACAGAAGATACCTTTAATGGCAATTACGGTACAGACGATTACGGATTTTCAGCTCTTCCGGGTGGTACCCGTGGTAGTACCGGTGTGTTTGGCGGGATTGGGGAAAGCGGTGGCTGGTGGTCATCAAGTGAATTATCAAGCGGATCTGCTATGGGTTGGTTTTGCGGCCTCTATAATGAATCCGGCTTTGTGGATATTTATTATAGCAGTAAATTGCCGGGTTTACATGTAAGGTGCCTTAAAGATTAGACCTGCAAAATAATTCAGACTAAAGTTATTTTTTTTTGTTACCATTTAAATATTTATATATATTTGCGGCTGTCAATTAAATGAAATATTTGAAATTGAATTAGTATGGAAGAGTTAGAAAAAAAAGACAAAGAACAGAGTACCGGTCATACAAATGATCAGGTCAGAGAGGAGATTTTTTCCAGAACAGTAAGAGCCGGGAAAAGAACCTATTTTTTTGATGTAAAAGCCACAAGGTCAAATGAGTACTATTTGACCATTACCGAAAGTAAAAGAAGATTTAATAATGATCAGGGTAAATTCTTTTACGAAAAACACAAATTGTTCCTTTATAAGGAAGATTTTGAGAAGTTTGCCAATGGATTGAATGATGTAATTGAATTTATTCAGACAGGGAAAGAGCCTGAAGAGCCGGTTAAGGTAGAGGAGCTTGAAACAGTTACTCCCGCTCCTGTACCCGATCCACATACCGATATAGACTTTGAAGATCTTGGAAAAGACGTTGATACTTCTTTTGACGACTCTTCCGTGGAGACTAAAGAGTAATTTTTTTATGATGATTAATTTTTGGGCTGTTTGCTTCGGTGAACAGCCTTTGTTTTTTTCAGGATTTTGTTTCCGAATTATTACGAAGATCATTTCAAGGTATATAATTTCAGAACAACTGACCCGGTGGGAAATGTGATACGCCCGTTTTGTGAGTTTTTCATTGTGTTTTCTTTGAGCCTTCGTGTTCAAGGCGTGTAAGAAATCCAAACCGCAGAATACTATTATATTTGAGGATTTGGATTTTGAGCAACAACGCAGAGCCAAGCGAATACGTGAATACCTTTAAAATCAATCAAAGCTATGAACAAATCGCACTATATAGACAAACTCTAAAAAGGCAGATATTAACATAATCCCCGTAATTGTTAATATTTTCTTTAGCAGGTCTGGAGTTTTAAATTGTATTTTTGTCACTCGTCGGAAAGTACAAACTATTAATAAATATAAGATGCTATGGGAAAAGTCATTTCAATTGCGAATCAAAAGGGTGGGGTAGGGAAAACCACAACAGCAATAAATCTTGCAGGTGGTTTTGCTATTCTTGAATACAAAACTCTTTTAATTGATGCCGACCCTCAGGCAAATTCCACATCGGGTGTTGGAGTTGAGCCGAAAAGTGTTAAGACAAGTATTTATGAATGTATAATTGATGATGTTGATCCCGATAAAACCATAGTTAAAACGGAAACCCCCAATCTTGATTTGCTTCCCGCCCATATTGATCTTGTTGGTGCCGAGATAGAAATGATCAATCTGCCCAACAGGGAAAAGATGATGCGAAAAGTTATTAACAAGGTGAAAGATGATTATGACTTTATTATTATAGACTGTTCCCCCTCTTTGGGACTTATAACCGTTAATGCTTTGACTGCCTCGGATTCCGTAATAATACCCGTTCAATGTGAGTATTTTGCACTTGAAGGACTTGGGAAACTCCTGAATACAATCAAAATTGTTCAATCCAGATTAAATCAGGACCTGGATATTGAAGGTATTCTGCTTACAATGTTCGATCAAAGACTCAGGCTTGGCAAGCAGGTTGTTGAAGAGGTGAAAACACATTTTCAGCAGATGGTTTTTGATACGATAATTCATCGAAATACAAAACTGGGTGAGGCTCCCAGCTTCGGAGAAAATATTATTGAGTTTGATGCAAGCAGTTCCGGTGCAATTAATTACCTTAATCTTGCCAGAGAAATTTTGCAGAAAAACGGCATGACAAGAATCAGCGAAGAAGAAAAACAAATTGATATTGTAAATGAAAACTAAAAAATCAGCTCTTGGACGGGGTCTTAGCGCAATTCTTGAAAGCCCCGACACTGACATAACTTCCAGCGACATTTCAGGAAACTATGTTGCAGGTGCTATTGCAAATATTCCTGTTGAGAAAATTGAAACTAATCCGTTTCAACCGAGAAACAGATTTGAAGAGAAGGCTCTGCTCGAACTTGCCTTATCTATTAAAGAACAGGGTATTATTCAGCCTGTAACCGTCAGGAAACTCGGGTACGATAAATATCAACTTATTTCGGGCGAAAGAAGATTTCGCGCGGCAAAAATAGCCGGTCTCGATGCAGTACCTGCTTTTATCAGGGTTGCCAATGATCAGCAAATGCTTGAGATGGCTTTGATTGAAAATATTCACCGTGAAGACCTTAACTCGCTTGATGTCGCTATCAGCTATCAGCGTCTTCTCGATGAATGTGATCTTACAAAGGAGATGCTGAGCAAGAGAGTAGGAAAGGACAGATCAACAATTGTTAACTACATCAGGCTGCTGAGATTACCTGCTCCTGTTCAGGTGGCTTTGAGAGATAATCAGATATCAATGGGACATGCAAGGGCATTGATTAATGTTGAAAATGAAGAAGAACAGATATTTATACTTGAGGAAGCTGTAAAAAAACAATTATCGGTCAGAGAGGTCGAAAGACTTGTCAAGGATCTATCCGGTAAACGTAAAGTCAAGCCTAAAAAACAGAAATACGAACTGCCGGATAAGTTTCGTGAGATCAGGGATGAATTAACAAGCAGGTTTGAAACAAAGATTGATATTAAACGAAATACTAAAGGTAGAGGGAATATCGTTATTCCCTTTAAATCGGATGATGACCTGCAAAGGATTATCAATATTCTATATAAATGAATGATTTTCAGGTGATAATAAGAAGGCTGCTTTTGAATGCCGCTATGATTATCCGATTATGGTATTTTGCGGCGGTCTTTACTTTTATTATTATCTTTCCGAGTCTGGTTTTTTCGCAAAATGATTCTGTAGTTGATTCACCGAAAGTAACAGCTGATAATATCATTGTAGCAAAGGATGCTGTGAAAAAGGAGTTTGTTCCTTCTCCACATAAAGCAACACTGCTTGCTCTGGTACCCGGACTGGGCCAAATATACAACAGGAAATACTGGAAAGTTCCGATTGTATATGCCGGATTCGGTGTGTTTGCGTATCTTGCCGCTTTTAATCAAAACTATTATGCGGACTACAGGGATGCATATTACCATAGTTTTGTTGACGACGGATCTCCTCCCGTAAACGAATATGAGGAGAAATATCCTCAGGATTTTTTAAGGGATTCAAAGAACTTTTACAGGCGAAACCGTGATTTGAACTACATACTTATGGGGGTTTGGTATGCCTTGAGTATAGTGGATGCAGCGGTTGATGCACACCTTGCAACCTGGAATGTAAATGATGACCTTTCTATGAAATTTGAACCGGCTGTCTATCAGGGAATTTATGATTTTAAACCCGGTGGGGGAGGCCTGAGGCTGACTTTGATGATAAAATAATTTATTGATATTATGAAAATAGCAATTTCAGGATACGGTAAAATGGGCAAAGAGATTGAAAAGGTTGCCTTGGAACGGGGACATATTATTGCCGTTACTGTTGATACCGATAAGGAGTGGGATAATAAAATATCAGACATTTTGGAATCGGATGTCGTAATTGATTTCAGCCAACCCGATACCGTTGTCAGGAACATCGAAAGGTGTTTTGATATTAATAAACCTGTTGTTGTAGGGACAACAGGCTGGTATGATGAACTTGAAAAAATCAAGGATATTTGCCTTGTGAAAAACAAATCTCTTTTTGTTGCTTCCAATTTTAGTATTGGTGTTAATATCCTTTTTGAGATAAATAAACGTCTGGCAACAATTATGAATAGTCATCCGGAATATGATGTGATGATTGAAGAAACACATCATATCCATAAAAAGGATGCGCCAAGCGGAACGGCAATAACCCTTGCAAATCAAATTATTAAAAATCTGGTAAGGAAATCCGAAATTGCCGGTGCAGGTTCGGGAAACTCTGCGGAACTTATTGTCAAATCATTCAGGATAGATGAAGTGCCCGGGACTCATGTTGTGAATTACACCTCTGATATTGATGAAATTGAAATCCGGCATATTGCAAAATCACGCAGAGGCTTTGCCCTTGGAGCAGTTATGGCTGCCGAATGGATTATCGGTAAAAAGGGATTTTTTGAGATGAGCGATTTGCTTGGGCTTGAATAAATACAAGTCCTTCCTTATAGCTATTTGCCACCGCTTTCCACGTGATCTTCCAAATAATTAGTCAGTAATGTGTAAAGGTGTAATCTTGCACCCGGGATTTCATAAATACTGTGTGAACAGTTGGGATACGGCATTACGTCGAACTGTTTTTGATTTTTTATCAGTTCCAGAATCAGTGCCTCCGCATTTTGATAGTGAACATTATCGTCGGCGGTCCCATGAACGATCAAAAGGTTTCCCATGAGATTTTTTGCAAAGGTTATGGGCGAACCTTCGTCATATACTTCGGGGTTTTCCTGTGGCAGACCGGTATATCTTTCCTGATAAACATTATCGTAGTAACGGATATTTGAAACCGCTGCCACGGCCATTCCCGTTTTATAAATCTCGGGATACCTGAACATAAGATTCAGTGTCATAGAGCCTCCTCCGCTCCAACCCCAGACTGCAATTCGCTCAGGATCAACAAAGTCCCATTTTAATATCTCCTTTGTTGCCATAGCCTGATCGTGTGAATTGAGAATCCCTATCTTTTTATAAATTGACTTACGCCACTCACGGCCCTTGAGGCAAGGTGTTCCGCGGTTGTCCATCGTCATTACAATATAACCTTGTTGTGCAAGCATATCATGCCACAGATTTCCCCACGAATCTTTTGCCGTCTGTCCCCACGGCTCACCATAAAGGTCAAATAGTACCGGATACTTTTTCGAAGGGTCGAAATCGGGCGGTTTGATCATATATCCGTCCATAGTTATTCCGTCTTCGGTTGTTACGGTGAAAAATTCGGGAATACCCATATCAATTGTTGCGATTTTATCCCTGAACTTTTTATTTTCAACAAGATGTCTTTCGACTTTGTATTTCGGTAAAGCAATTAAATCAACCGTTTTCGGTTGTGTCAGCGATGAAGATGTTTCAACCGCAAACTGCATTCCCGGTGCAATGTCGTACAAATTCACTCCTTCTTTATCTTTCGGTGTGAGCCTTTTAAGATTTCCCGAGCCGTCAAGATTTACACGGTACAAATAGCGCTGAGTCGAATTATCGGGCGAAGCATTGAAATAGACATACCCTTTTTTCTCGTCAATACCGTAAAAACTTGCTATGTCGTAATCTCCTTTTGTAAGTAATATTTCTTCATCCTTTGAAATGGATTTTTTATAAAGATGACGCCACCCGTCTTTTTCACTCACCCAGATAAACTCATCGCCGTTTTTTAAGAACGGAACATCCGTCATATCCCAATGTCCCTGTGCGATATCGGGAAAGTCAATGTCAACCCAGGCACTGTCACTTTCGGTGTAAAAGTTGTTCAGCTCTCCCGAAGCCAAATCGAACAACCAGAGTTTATTCCGGTTTTGATGCCGGTTGAGCTGTTGTATCAATAGTTGATTTTTATTGTCAATCCATTGCATACGGGGCAGATAATTATTTCTTGTATCGCCTGGAATATCTATCCAGGTTATTTTTCCCGAAGCCACATCAATATAACCGACCTTTGCGGATGAAGGAGTCTGCCCTGCTTTTGGATATTGAACCGGAATTGTATAGCTGTATAACGAATCCGTATAGTTTATCATCAGAAAGTCTCTGATTTCCGAGGCATCAAGCTGCCAGAATGCGATTTGCTTACCGTCGGGACTCCAACGGAAACCGTCGCGACACGACAATTCTTCCTCATAAACCCAATCGAAAGTTCCGTTTATTATTTCTTCCGTACCGTCAAAGGTGAGTTGGGTAATTTTCAGGGTGTTCAAATCCTGCATATAAATATTATGTTTGCTCACGAACGCAACCTTATCACCGTCGGGGTTGAATTTTGTGAACATAAGCGATGATTCCGGCAGATTACGGCCAAGCTGGTAAAGCGTGTCCTTTTTAAAATCGTATATCCAATAGTCGCCCCTCGTGTGAGCTCTCCACACCCTTCTTGTGTTTGTAAATATCAACAACTTTGAAAGGTTATCGGCACTCCACGAATAATCATAGATACGAAGCGGTTTTTCACTATCTGCCGGAGTAAGTGATTTTGCGTTGACAAGTATCTCTTTTTTCCCTGTTTTAGTGTCGTATTTAACTATATCAAGCCCTCCTTTGACAGTGTCGGAGCGTTCGACCAATGTATAATGATCTCCGTTGCCAAGCCATTTATAACCGCCGAACCACTCCTGCCTGAATTCACCGGAGGCAAAAAGTCTTTGGAGAGTGAGTTTTGAAGAATCCGCCAATTCCTGAGCAAAAGTCAATGAAGTTGAACAAATGATTAAAATAAGTAGCAAACTTTGCTTTAACGTACCGTGAGTTTTCATTTTTTTAAAATTTATTTTTTGCAAATATCCGAAAAGTATCTGAAAAACTTCCTTAAGTATAAAAAAACATTTGCTACGTGATTATCGCCAACAGTATAAAGCGAAATTTTGTTTTGATTTGATACTTTCCCGGTTTACTATTAAAAATAAACTTTGGGATAGGTAAGAGTTTCATAGTCTCCCACGTTATTTAGAAGCAAAATAAATTTCTGAAAATCCGACTATTGTTAATGTATTAACAAATAAAATTTTAATTTTGTAGCACTATTATAAAATTAGTAACACATGGAGGTTAAACGATTTGGGGTATCCCTTGAAAATGAGCTTCTTGTTGAGCTTGACAGGTTAGTCGGGAAAAAGCAATTTCCGAACAGGTCGCAGGCAATACGCTATCTGATAAAGAAATTTTCCGTTGAGGATGAGTGGGAGGAAGATAAAAATGTTGCCGGAGCAATTGTACTGGTTTATGACCATCATAAACGGGAATTGCAAACGAAATCCACTGATATTCAACACAATTACCACGATTTGATATTATCTGTGCAGCATGTTCACCTTGATCATCATAATTGCCTTGAAACCATTGCTGTTAAAGGAAAGGCATCAAAGTTGAAAAGCCTTGCCGATAAGCTTATTGCAATTAAAGGTGTTAAACATGGGGAGTTGGTTATGACAAGTCAAATGTAATTTTTTTTAATCTATAGGTAACACGAATATGAAAAAGGTAACAAAAAGTAAATTCGTTTGTATCTGTTTATTGAATTTTTCAATTTGTTTTTTCCTTTCTAACAATGTTTTTGCACATGATGTAGGAACAATAAAAGGCTTTGTGATTGATAGCACTTCCGGGAAAGGGCTGGTAGGAGTCAACATACTGATAAAAAATACTATGATGGGAACTTCTTCGGGTGTTGACGGTGGATTTGAATTTAAAAACATTCATGAAGGAGATTATAATCTTATTTTCTCTTTGATAGGTTACAGGAGAAAAGAGGTTGAAATAAGAGTGGTGAAAAATGAAGTTAAGAAAATTACTGTTAATCTTTCGGAATCCCCTTATGAAATTGATGCTTATGCTGTTGTAGCCGAACAACCGTTGTCGGCGGCATCTTCAAAAACAATAAGAAAAATTGATATTGAGACAAGACCCGTGAAGTCGTCCCAGGATTTATTGAAACTTGTTCCCGGTCTTATTACTGCGCAACACGCCGGAGGAGGCAAGGCGGAACAAATTTTTCTGAGGGGATTTGATGCCGACCACGGAACGGATGTAAATATTTCCGTTGACGGCATTCCTGTTAATATGGTCACACATGCACATGGCCAGGGCTATGCGGATTTGCACTTTCTCATACCTGAGGTGGTTGAAGATATCGGAGTATATAAAGGACCGTATTTTGCAAGGTTCGGTAATCTTGGAACTGCCGGTGCGGTGGAATTTAAAACAAGGGACATTTTGAAAAATAATTTGGTGAAGATTGAGGGTGGAATGTTCAATACAGGTAAATTTACGATGTTATATCAAATAGGAAAAGGTAGCGAGGAGCAAAACGGATATGCCGCTTTACAGTATTACACAACCGATGGTCCGTTTGACTCTCCTTCCGGCCTTAACCGCTTTAATGTTTATGGGAAATATTTTGTCAATCTTAGCCATTCAAGCCGCCTGAAAATATCGCTTTCCACATTTTCATCTTCGTGGAATGCTTCGGGGCAAATACCCGAAAGAGCTGTAAAACAAGGGGTAATTGATCGCTTCGGTTCAATTGATAGTATGGAAGGCGGAATAACTTCAAGGACGAATTTCAGCATTGGATACGAACAGAAGGATGACAATAATGACGTTTTAAATATTCAAGCCTATCTTTGTGATTACGACTTTAAACTTTTTTCCGACTTTACCTTTTTTCTTCGCGATAGTGTCAACGGCGATATGATAGAGCAGAATGAAAATCGTATAATGCATGGATTAAATGCCGATTATCATATTGTCAGGCTTGCCGGGAACAATGTTTTTAAGACCTCTTTCGGTGCGGGCTACAGGGGTGATAATATAAATGTGGCTTTATGGCACAGCCCGGACAGGGTCAGACTTGAAAATTTTTCGCAGGCAGTGGTTCGGGAGAGGGACTTGTTTGCCTGGGCCGAAGAAGAGATTATTTTTAATTCCTTGTTCAGACTTGAAGTTGCTTTACGTAGTGACTTTCTTACTTTCGATGTTAATGATTTGAAAGGTACGGCTCTTGACACATCCTCAACGGGGCTGCCTCATGCATCGGGATATGCCTCACAAATGATTGTAAATCCTAAAATTAATTTTGTCTTAACGCCCGTTCCCGTACTGGATTTTTATTTTAATGCCGGAACGGGATTTCATTCCAATGATGCAAGAAACGTTATCCTGTCGGAAAAAGCAAAAGAACTTGCAGAAGTTTGGAAACGAGAAGGACTGTCGGACGAGTTGATTGATAAAAAGCTTGAATCATTAAATTTTAATCCCGAACAAAGAAATGTTACAACTTTACCCCGTGCTATGGGAGCGGAAATAGGATGCAGGTCGAAAATTTCTAAAAAAATAAATTTGGCTGCCTCTTTATGGTATATGTATCTGGAATCCGAATTTGTTTATGTGGGAGACGGAGGTTATGCCGAGTTGAGCAATCCCACACAAAGGTTGGGAATTGACTTCGAAGGCAGGTTCGGTTTAACTAAACTGTTGTGGGCGGATTTGGATATGACCCTTTCGGACGGTAGAATAATAGGACAACCGAAAGGATTGGATTATATTCCGCTGGCTCCTCATTTAACGGTTACGGGAGGTCTATCAATGCTTGACTTTTACGGTTTTGATGCTTCGCTCAGGTTTACTCATATCGGAGACAGACCTGCAAATGAGGATAATACGGTGATAGCTTATGGTTATACGGTTCTGAATGCGGGTATTACTTATCATCTGAACGGTTTTACTTTTTCCGCTACTGTTGAGAACATTACAAATACAGATTGGAATGAGGCACAATTTGATACTGAGAGCAGGTTGAAATGGGAAACAAAACCTGTTTCGGAGATACATTTCACTCCGGGAAATCCTCTTAATGTTCAATTTGGTGTAAGTATGAAATTTTAAAATTAAAATATTATGAATACTGAACTTATAATTATGATGGGGACGGCAGCCTCGGTAGGGTTTGCGCACACAATTCTCGGCCCCGACCATTATCTGCCGTTTATTTTTATGGCAAAAGCCAGGAAGTGGTCGAATGCGAAAACGGCCTGGATAACAGCAGCTTGCGGCGTGGGGCATGTCGGAAGCTCTATTGTGATTGGGATTATTGGTATTGTTTTCGGATTTACGATGGCAAAATTAGAGTTGATTGAAGGTGTCAGAGGAAGTATTGCTGCCTGGGGGTTTACCATTTTCGGGTTGGTTTATATGATTTGGGGAATTTGGCG
>JALSSR010000152.1 GCA_026984135.1 Bacteroidales bacterium | reverse complement strand
TTGACGCCAAAGTCAGTTGTAATGATTTCTCCAATGTCATATAAATGTCTAGACATTCTGTGATAACGAATTTTTTCAATCGGTTTTGAAAATTCTTCGTGCAATAAAATTAATTTTTCCAAAAAAGTCTTTTCCGGTCGAATTGTCTTTACTGTAAAGGCTATTTCCGAAAATTGGGCACTTGCATAATTCTCATCAATAATCGATTTTATTTCCTTGTTCTCAGATGGTTCTAATAATGAACGTGATCCAATTTCTACTAATACTTTTTGCTCTATATACGGTAATTCTTCAAAAACGGACTGGTAAATTATTTCAATAGTTTCAGGGTCTTGGTCTGAAATCTTAGTGTTCTTAACTTCAACATTAAATAATTGCCTGTCAATATCTTGCTTTTTAAATTCATTGATTAATGTATTGAGCATTTCATTTGATACAAAATCGTGCGATTTTCTGCGAAGTTTACGAATTTGTCCTTTCGTTAGTTCTCCTTGAAAACCAAGATATTCTCTACTTATGGCAAGGTCAATATCTTCCGAAAATCTTTGTATTAATTTATATGCTTTACTTAATGATGTTCCGCCTTTAAATACCAAATATTCAGAAATTTGAGAGCTGAATATAACTCTCAATACAAGTGTTACCCAAGCATCCTTCTCAATAGCTTGCGGTTGAATGCCTGTTTTAACACTTAATTGTTTAAACAATTCTTGCTGTTTATTTTTCGGTAAATTAAGCCAATTCATCTTTAATAGCTGATAAAATTTCTAATACGATTTTTTGTATCCAAACGGGTGCATTTTGAATGTCCTTTTTTATTTTTTCCTTTTCATTTGATTGCCTAATAATTTCAGTCAACCTTAGTTTTTCAATTTGGGTAATGTTATTTTCTTTTTTAGATTTTAAGGCTTGGATTATTAAACTGCTTAATTTACTTTTAAAACTCAAATTTTTCGGACTTGTTTTTTTGAAAATAATTGTTTGATTGCCTATTTTTACTTTTCGTGCTGAGCCATCAGTCAGGTAAACAATATTTATTGGAATTTGTGTAGATAATCCAAGTAAATGTTGAGCATATGCTCCTGTCGGAATTATTCTTGCTTTATCTCGTTTTGCGATTGCTTTTCCAATTTCTGCTGCTGTTGGATATAAAATGCCAAGAAGTTCATCTGTTTTCGGATAATAATAAATTCCCTTTGAAATTCTTAAAATTATTCCTTTATCTGTTAATCGTTGAAGTGCTTTCCTAACTGTATCATAATTACCATATTGAGAAAAATCAGAAACAAATAAGAGTTTCCCCTTTTTCGATTTAATAATTATATTCTCTATTTTACTTGAAACAGTCATTTCTTATTAATTTGTCCCAAAAATACATAAAAATTGGGACAACGCAACCATTTCTTCAATTAATTTCGATTTTGTTTGGACTGCGTTTTGCCTTGCAGGTAACGGGAGTTCACGCAATAACCCCACTAAAATTTGCAAATTCCTTCCTGTTATACTGGATCTTATCAGGTTTGCAACGCAAAGCTGCTTAGAACCAGTTAATACGCCGACTTTGTCGAGCATCCACGTCTAAGATGGGACTCGAAAGAAATCAAGTTTGCTTTTCGCAAACCTGTTTTCTTTCGGTATATTCATATCCAGGTGTTTAAGAGTCCCAAATGTACAACAAATTTCGGATTCAATATTTTTTAGATTTTACAAGCCGATAATTATCTCTGATGAAATTTTAGGTTGTTGCGCAGTCTGACGGTTGGCAATTTTGGCCGCCTTTTCATATCAAACATATTGCCACGGGATGCCTGCGCCCATTGCCCCCTCTAAATCCCTCGCAATGACGGGAGTGTGGCCTATTGGCGGTTTCCGTTTTTTCAATATGTTTCATCCTTAATTGTTTTGTGTTTGCATGGTTTGTGAAAGCAATAAGCGGAATAATATGCCCGGCATATTCCTCTTGTGACCATAAACCGTTTTTTAACATTTTATCGTATTTACCGAACTTTTTCATAAACCTTTGTCTACTTTGTTTGGTTAGCCTTTGTTTATCAGGGAAATCATAATGTAATCCCATACAAGAAAAATTTACTTTCAGTGATTTTTGTTTGGCTCGGCAGAATTCAAACAAGTTTGATTCTGCGCTCACCTTTCGCAAAAATTCGACCCCTTACGGGGCAATAAAAAAATAGTCAAATAGACAAATTGTCAAAGCGTCCTAATCCCTGAGACAACGGACGCTAAAACCATCCTGCTTACTGTAGTAGTTCACGAACACGTAGCCGTCGTTGTAACTCAGGAAGCGGCCGGCACTGGCTGATGAGGACTCCGTAGAAGACCACCAGCCACCGGAGTAGCCAACGCTGTCGAAATAGCCACTGAAGTTACGGTAGCCGCCCGGAAGACCTGAAAATCCATAATCGTCAGTACCGAAAACTCCATTTTGCGGGTTATTCCATCTTGGATGTTCCGTTGTATTGCAACCTCCACCCAAAGGCGAATTGACCTGCCTACACGATTTTAGCTCGTTGCTGTGGGGCGAGCCTGTTCCGCCAATGAAATCGGTCAATGCTGTCCATTCATCATCTGTCGGTACGTGCCATTCCGTTGGGCAAAGACCGTTGGCATCAACCGCTGCATACCAGTTGTACAAAGCACCATACGGGCCTTTCCAGCTAATACCATTACCATACCATACATAGGCTCCGGTTGTAAGACTTTCCCAAGCATTAGCATCCGTTATATTAGGTATTGCTGTGCCGTTTCGGTAGGTTGTGGTTTTCGGGTTTTCCTTCATCCAGCACTGGTTGCCTATTTGAACCGTATTGTAGGTATTGCCATCAATGTCGGTAATAATGGACATTCCAGGACAGGGATCCCATCCGTCAAATTGAAATGTGTAAGTTTGGCTGCCAGTGGGAGAATCAATTTTTTCTGTTTCTTCCACATCGGTATAAGCAGTATATTTCAATTCATCGCCAAGGTTAAACACAAAACCGTTCAGGGCTTCGCTGGATTTAAAACCGGTTACATTCCCGTTATAAACTATTTTGCATTTTCCACTTTTGGCTATATTACTGCCTGAATTCAGCATTTTAACGGTTTTGCTTGTTTGTTTTCCTGTTACGGTAAGCAGGTATTGGCTTCCGGCACCGCAATAAAAAATAAAGGAATGGTTGCCCCGGTTCAAAACCTTTTCATAATGTGCCAGCTCGATGCCAAGCATATTCCGGCAGGTGATTTTAATATTATCTTTCCCCGGCAAAACCAAATTAACCGTGGTTTTTTCATTAAACGGATTGGGGTAATTTTGTGAAACGGAAAATGTGTTTTTTGATAAGTCAGTTTCATTGATACCCACGTTATATTCCAACGAAAGTGTTGTGTCGGGTGGATAAAGCGTTGTGTCCCCGCCCTGTGTGAGGTTTTCAATGAGAATGCTGTCCATCGGGACGTATTGTCCGCTGTTTTCCGCCGTAAAGGTCAGTTCCATTGTGGGTTTTTGTGCAAAAGCACTTATTACTGTTGCAAGTGCCAAAATCGAAAGTAAAGTTTTTGTTTTCACAGGATATGATTTTAATGAGTTTATAAATCTATAATAATTACATATATCGTCAAGCGGATTTTTAAATTTCATAAAATACATCTTCGCAATGCAAGTGCATATTTCTGTTTCGGACAGGCAAATATACAATTTTTTTGCTACTTTTCAAAATTTCGATAATTTTTTATGTGCAGGCTCTGTTAAGAATTATTATATCATGCTTTCGGAACACATAAAAGCATTAGCTTTGCAAAGCAACAAATCTCAATTTATATGAAGATAAATATAATATCGGTGAAACTTGTGAAATGAAAGCAATTAAAAAGCCTTTTATAGTATGGTCATGGAAAACACTGTGGATTATTCTTTTACCCGTACAATGGTTACTGTTTTCCGTTATCAATTCTTACCCTCATTTTGTTGAAGTTTGGTATTCCGAAGGGCTTTACGGATTCTTATCGTTTTTATTACGGGCAGTGACAAAATGGTTGCCCTTTTCCTTCGGCGAAATAGCGGTTTATTTCTTAATACTTTTCATTCCGTATTATTTATTCGGAGGCATTTATCGAATATCAAAGAAAAAACAAACCGCCTTTTCATTTATAACCGGTTCGTTGACAACTCTTATTGCAACCGGTTCAATTATATACTTCCTGTTTATGGTCCTATGGGGTTTTAATTACCACAGAGAACCGTTGGTAAATGTTGCGGGGAAGAAATTTTCAACCGAACAATTAAAAAGTCTATGTGAAATTCTGATAACCGAAACCAACGAAAACAGAAAAGCTATCGGGGATTCGGGAGAATTACAAAAAATTAAAAAAAGCGACATCATATCAGATGCATATAACTCATACATTGATTTGAAAATCGGAAACAGGAATCTTTATTATGCACTTCCGTCCGTAAAAAGTATTTTATTTACCGGTTTATTTTCATATCTCGGAGTTACAGGCATTTACAATCCGTTTACGGGTGAGGCAAACGTAAACTCCGATCCTCCCCTATTCCTTCTGCCTGCCACCGTTTGTCACGAAATGGCACATCAGGCAGGTATTGCACCCGAAGATGAGGCCAATTATGTTTCTTTTACCGCCTGCCGGAGAAGCAACAATCCCGTTTTCAGATATTCGGGCTATCTTATGGCAATGCGCTATTCATTAAACGCATTAAGAAAAAGCGATCCCGTATCGTTTGACGAACTACGTAAAAAAATATCTGCCGGCGTTAAGTCGGACCTTGACGAAAACCGCAAATATTGGTTAAAATTTAAGAACCCTTTTGAAAAATATTCCGACAAGGTTTATGACAAATATCTAAAAGCCAACAACCAAAAAGCGGGTATTAAAAGTTACGGACTTATGGTTACACTCCTGTTGAATGATTACAGTAAAAAAGGTGTTTTGCAATTTTAAACATTTTGTTTTAAACATTTTGTTTTAAACATTTTGTTTTAAATAAAAAAATTCATATCTTTGCAAAAAAAAGTCCTATGAATCCTTTTACACTAAAAGAGTATGCAGGTCCTGAATATTTTTGCAACAGGAAAGATGAGACAAAAAGAATAATTAATGCGATAGAAAACCAACGAAATCTCACCTTGTCATCAATACGGAAAATGGGGAAGACAGGTCTGATACATCATGTTTTTAATAAGCTGAACAATACAAAGGATTATGATTTAGTCTATTTTGACATATATCATACATCTTCACTATTGGGATTTATTAATAAATTCGGCACAAGTCTGCTTACCGAAAAAGAATCTTTTCCCGAAAAAATAAAGAGAATGATAAAATCATTTATAAGCAGCATTAGGCCGACAATAACTTATGATAGCTTTACGGGAGCCCCTGTTTTTTCATTCAATATAAATAACGAAGCCTCAGGTGTAAATACAATAGAGGAGATATTCGGATTTCTCGAGCAAAGGAGTCGGGAAACACCTGTTGTAATAGCAATTGACGAGTTTCAACAAATTGCCGATTATCCCGAGAAAAATGTGGAGGCACTGCTTAGAACGAATATTCAAAAATTATTAAATGTCAACTTTATTTTTTCAGGCAGCGACAAGCATTTGTTAACAAGTATGTTCACCGATGCAAAACGACCCTTTTATCAAAGTACCGAATTTATGCACCTTGAAGAAATACCTGCATCGGAGTATTCGGAATTCATCAAAACAAACTTCAATAATAATGCTATTTCAATAGAGGATGAGGCGATAAAAAACATTTTAACAATGACCCGACGACACACCTATTATGTTCAGTATTTATGTAATAAGTTATACGGTTCAGAGGAAAAAAACATTGACAACAAAGTTGTTAAAGAGGTCTTTTTTAATATCTTAAACGAGAATGAAGTTTATTTTTCCGAATATAGAGATTTACTGACAAAACAACAATGGGATTTACTTATAGCCCTCGCAAAAGAAGAAGGAATAAGTCAGGTTACAACCTCCAAATTCATTAAAAAATACAACTTAAGCACCACATCCACGGTTCGTCGAGGTATAAAATCTCTTTTGGAGAAAAAGATGATCTACAAAAAAGATGCTAAGTACTATGTTTATGATGTTTTTTTAGCCAAATGGCTTACAAGACTTTAACAAACCGGATATTACATTATTTTGTAATTACCACTCTCATATTATCGGTAGATTTTCCGTTGTTAAGTACTATAAGATAAACACCGGCTTCCTGTTCCGAAACGTTGAATGACGCTTCATATTCACCTTGCGAAAGAGTATGATTCAAAGCGGTTGCAACCTTTTGTCCGGCAAGGGTATAAAGAGAAATATCAACTTTAGACCTTTCGTTAACGGTAAAAGCAATTGTCAGGTTTCCGGAAGCTGGATTGGGATAAATCTTTTCAATAGCATCGGAAGTAATGCCTGAGTTAGGAATTTCCTTAACTGCCGTAGCCAAAATACCGTGAGGGCCGGCTCCGGTTGGTGCTACTCCGTGGCAAACCGTACATTCCTGCAAAGTACCCTCATATCCCTGAAGAGCAATATTCTGCACATTATCCCTGTCGTTTGTGGACGGCAGGATTGCGTGGGGTGAGCCATGACAAGCACTGCAATAAAGGTCGCTGTGTCCCTTTGATTGTCTGAACAGTTTACCCGGTTCTTCGGCATAATCAGGTCCGTGGCAGTCGGTTGCTCCGCATTTAGGCTCCTCAAGCCAGGGTTCGCGGCCGTTGGCTATGGTCTGGGCAACATGTGCCACACTACCATGACAATCCTGACATACCAGTCCGGCTCCATGCATCACACCCCTCAGGCATTGAGCTTGTGACCCGGGATGACATTTGTAACAATCATTCGTTTCTTCGGCATGCTGATCGTGTATTACCTCCGACAACGACTCCAAACCCGGTGTGCCTGGAGTTCCCAAAGCATTGGAAGAGTGGCACTCGGCACATAAAATCGGCGTGTTGTTAGGGTCGAAGCCTCCCTCCTCCTCATGTTCATACAAAATATCATTCTCACTTGAATGGCAACCCGAGCTGACACAGCTTATCTCGTTTGAGACGGGAATTACCGGTTGTGTACTTGCCAAAAGATTATTTTGCCCGTCATAAGCTTGCAGTAAAGCAAGTTGATAGGGGTCTTCGTCCGTAAGATTATCATCGGTATAAGGCGTCAAAGGGATACCTTCCTTTATGAAATAGTTATCCTGAATTTCCATATCACCTGAAAGCCCTGCACCTGTCAAGCCCGTATTATCCGGAAGATTTACTCCGAAAAGCTGATCTTCATAATCCCAGAAATTTGTCTTACCGACCGAATAAGTGTTTCCCGGCACCTCATAAGTAACATTTACATTTGTTGTTACAAGTTCTGGATTGTTATCTGCATCACCCACTTTTACAACCTGTGCATGCAGATTATTATAGGGAGGAAGAATTGCAAATTTACTGAAATCTTTGTTGGCGCAGTGCATCCCAAGGTCATTCCAACCGATTATAACATATTGACCGGATTTGGGATCATCGCCAGGATTGTAAAAAGATTCGAAAAGAAAAATTCCCGTGATAACAATTACAATTAAAGTAATGCGTGTTTTCATTGTAGTAAGTATTAGTTAGACATATTTACTTATTTAGATATGACAAAAGTAAAATATAATTTCAATATCGCAAAATTATAAACAGTTTGCTGTCAAAAAATCAAATCTAAACATAAGAGTATTAGGAAATTATTTTTAAAATTTAGAATGATTCAAAATAATACCGTTAAGATTGAACAATAAAAGGGCAATATATGTTTTTATGATACTATTCCCTTTTTGAATCGTATTATTCATACTGTTGTTTTTTTATATAAATTGCGGTATATCAAAGACTAAGATTGAATTTTAAGGCAAATTCAATTTACTAATAAATACTTGTAATACTAATTTAAAATTAAATGTTATGAAACGATTTTTTATTTCCATTGCCATTTTCAACATTACTTTTATAACCTTTGCACAACTCAATATGGGGTTACTCGGGAAACTTGAATATACAAACGACATCAGTGATGTTTGGGGCTATGTTGATGAAACGGGTAACGAATATGCACTTGTGGGAGTTTATGAAGGGCTTTCCATTGTGGATGTCACGGAACCTGCAAATCCTGTTGAAGTCTATTTCGGCAATGAGGATCCTTCCATCTGGCGCGACATAAAGACCTGGGGTGACTATGCCTATGTTTCATCCGAAAGTACCGGAGGGGTATTTATTGTTGATATGAGCCCGCTACCTGACGGGGAAATAACCAATACATCTTTTTTTACGGGTTCGGGTTATCCTTTTTCGGATGCGCACAACATATATATTGATGAAAACGGAAGATTATATATTTTCGGTGCCGATAACGGCAACGGAGGAGCAATAATATGCGACCTTACTCAAGATCCGATGAATCCGGTTGAACTGGGAAGATTTAATGATTATTATCTGCACGACGGGATGGTTAAAAATAACATTTTATACGGAAGTGCGATATACAACGGATTTTTTGCCATGGTTGATGTTACGAATCCGGCAGCCCCCTTCGTTATGGCAACTGCCTATACACCTGGCAATTTCACCCACAACTCCTGGGTATCGGATAATGGTAATTATGTTTTCACTACCGATGAAGTCGGAAGCGGTTATGTGGCAGCTTACGATGTTTCGGATATTAATAATATTGCGGAATTGGACAAAGTTCAGTCAAACCCGGGCAGCGGTGTCATTCCGCATAATACTCACTTTATGAATGATTTCATCATAACCTCTTATTACAAGGATGGAGTGGTTATTCATGACGTCAGCAATCCGGCGGATATGATTGAAGTTGCAAATTTTGACACTTCGCCTTTTTCAGGCGGCGGTTATGCAGGTTGCTGGGGTGTTTATCCTTTCCTGCCTTCAGGCAACATACTTGCTTCCGACATTGAAGAGGGACTTTACATTTTATCGGTTGACTACAAACACGCTTCCAGAATTGAAGGCATCGTGCTTGACAGCATAAGCGGAGAACCTCTAAGTGATGTTATCTGGAGTGTTACCGGCATTGACTTCGGAGGACAAACGGACAATACGGGAACTTTCGGATTCGGCACACTTGAAGAAGGAACATTCACCTTTGAGTTTTCAAAAGAGGGATACGACACAAAAGTTTTAGACGATGTAATCCTTGAGAACGGTGTTGTTACAAATCTGAATGTTGAAATGAGCTATTCGGTTACCACAGGAATCGAAAACCCTGAACAAATAGGTCTGGCTGTTTATCCCAATCCCTTTCGCACTCAAATTGTAGCGGAATATTTTTTCGACAGCCCTGTCACTACCGGTGCATCGTACAGAATTTATGACCTTACGGGAAGGATTGTCGAGGAGAAGCCTGTCACGGAACAAACGGGTAGAATAGTAGCCGGCTCAAACCTTCAGAGCGGTATATATTTTATCAGCATTCAAAAAGGAAATGAGGTATCGGATATTTTGAAAGTTATTAAAGAATAATATTAAGTTGTTTAAAATTAAATGAATACAAATTAGTAAATCAGAAAATAAATGTTATACTAAAACGCATAAACTTTGTAAATTCTCTTTTATATAATTACCTGAATTATAGCAAATTTATCTCGAAGAAATTTGCATTTTCGTTCAGCATCAGTTTATTAATAATTTAACACACCCCTACACCCCTCTAAAGAGGGGAATTATGGTATTTATTTTCTGATTTACCAAATGTTATACAATCTAATACGTAGAATCGGTATGTTTTTCCTTTCACCGCAGGAAAATACCTTCGGATTCTATTTCAGAAGGCCCTTCCTTTTCAGCATAGGTTCAATACTTGGCTTTCTGCCTCTGAACCGTTCGTAGAGCACCATCGGGTCTTCGGTTCCGCCTTTTTCAAGGATATTAGTACGGAAGGAATCCGCCGTTTTCTTATCGAAAATACCGTTTTCCTTGAATGCTTCAAAAGCGTCGGCATCCAGCACCTCAGCCCACAGATAACTGTAATAACCAGCCGAATAACCACCTGAAAAGATATGAGCAAAATAGGGCGTTCTGTACCTTACAACTATTTGGGGTATAAGACCTATCTTTTTCATTGAAGCGTTTTCAAATTCAATGACATCTTTTTCAACAGGTTCGGTTAAAGTATGCCAATCCATATCAAGATAGGCGGCAGAGGTATATTCTACTGTAATGAATCCCTGATTGAAATGTGATGTTGCATTCATTTTTTCAATAAGCTCATCGGGAATAGGTTCACCGGTTTCATAATTTTTTGCATACATTTTCAAAACCTGCGGGTCGGAAGCAAAGTTTTCCATAAACTGTGAAGGCATCTCCACAAAGTCCCTTGCAACGGAAGTCCCCGAAAGCGACCTGTAAGTACAATTACTCAACATACCGTGCAGCGAATGACCAAACTCGTGAAACATGGTTGAAACCTCCTCAAAAGTAAGTAAGGAGGGTTTTGTTCCGGTGGGTTTGGAAAAGTTCATCACCATTGTTACAACGGGAATGACATTTTTACCGTCCCGGGTTTTATACTGTTTTCTGTAGGTATCCATCCAGGCACCTCCTCTTTTGCTTGAACGCGGGAAAAAGTCCATATACAGAATGGCCTGAAGCGACCCGTCATCATTAAGTACCTCAAAAGCTTTTGCATCGGGATGAGGTCTCGGGATATCCTTTATCTCTTTGAAATTCAAGCCGTAAAGCCTGTGAGCTACTTCAAACATTCCATTTCTGACATTATTAAGTTCGAAATAGGGTTTCAACTGCTCATCATCGAGAGCATACTTCTCTTTACGAAGTTTTTCGGTATAGTACCACCAGTCCCAGGGCTGCAGTTTAAAGTCTCCTCCTCCGGCATCAATCATTGACTGTAAAGTTTTTGCTTCCTCTTTGGCAACAGGCAGAGCTGCATCCCACACCTGATTCATAAGGTTATAAACATTTTCGGGTGTTTTCGCCATATTTTCGTCCAGAACATAATCGGCGTGTGTTTTGAATCCCAACAAATTTGCACGTTTTACTCTCAGAGCTGCAATTTTGGAAGCAACAGCCTTATTATCATGCTCATTATTATTGTTCCCCCTATTGATATAAGCCTTAAAAATCTTTTCGCGCAAATCTCTTTTTGCCGAATATTGCAAAAAAGGAATCATACTTGATTTATCAAGTGTAAAGACCCATTTCCCGTCCATTCCGTCGGCTTTAGCTTCGGCAGCACCCATTTCGACTACAAAATCCGGCAATCCCGCAAGGTCATCCTTATTATCAATAACAAGTTTGAAAGCGTTGGTTTCGGCAAGCAGATTCTCGCCGAATTTAACCGTTAGTGACGACAACTCACCGTTTATTTTCCTGAACTCTTCGGCATCCTTTCCCGTGAGTCCTACTCCGCCCCTGACAAAGCCTTTATATGTCTCCTCAAGAAGTTTCTTTTGCTCTACCGAAAGGTTTAAATCATCCTTTTTGTCATTAACTGTTTTTACCCTCGCAAACAATTTCCCGTTCATATTTATATTGTCGTTATGCTTTGCCAGCAACGGGGCAACCTCTTTTTCAATCTCTTGCAACTGCTTGTTTGTGTTTGCCTCGGTCAAATTGAAAAAGACATTTGAAACCTTCCGCAACAACTCTCCGGTATATTCCATAGCTACAATCGTATTATCAAATGTTGCAGGCTC
The DNA here is from genome assembly GCA_026984135.1 of Bacteroidales bacterium. Classification (GTDB taxonomy): domain Bacteria; phylum Bacteroidota; class Bacteroidia; order Bacteroidales; family JAADJA01; genus JAADJA01. The sequence continues at coordinate 39,381 of JALSSR010000152.1, read as the reverse complement.
GGGGTTGTTAACAATGGCGTCTATTTCATCATCCTGTTGCTTAATGCCTTCCTTAAAAGCCGGGAGATAATCCTCCGGTTTGATCTTGTCAAACGGCGGAACACCGAACGGTGTATCGTATTCAGTAAAAAACGGATTTGTTCCTGTTTTCGATTCCATCTGTTTTTGATTTGAATTGCAAGCAATGAAAAGTCCTGCTATTGCGATAATGAATAATGCCTTTAGTCTCATCTGTTATGTTTATTTAATGTATTTCCACTGGTTAATGACAACTCAAAATGAAATTAATATGCATTGAGCAAAAAAAATCATTTCTTACTAATGTAGGGAACTTCTACGGCAATCTTTAAATATTGACCTTCTTCAAGTTTAGCCCCTTTCTCAAGCCCATTCATTAGACCGGTCACCTCTTCGTTCCATTTATTGCCTGTTCTTTCGGAAAAGGCCTTTAGGCTTTCGCCTGCTTTCACTTTAGCAAAATCGAGCTTTAGGCTTGTAATACCCTCTTTCTCTTTTTCGGTAAGCTCCCGGAATGTTTGAACACAATTTTGTATTGTGTCGGAATATTGCGAATACCCCAACCCTTGAATATTAAAAACAACATCACTCTTTTTTATCCAATAGAGAAACATATTAACCGTTTTTCCGCTGCTGTTATCGGACAGCATTACCATATATGCAGGATAACCGTTAATTTCAAGATGTCTGTTTTCTTTTGGTGATTCTTTATATTTCTTTTTGAATTTTCTCACAAAATCCAAACCGAGCGAATCGGGATTAGCCACGGTGTCGGAAAGTTGTAATACAATGCGTGCATCACCCTTAGGCTGCATTGCGCCAACCGCAACCGGAATATTTTGTGTTTGCCACTTTTCGGGAAAGGTTATTGTAAAATCCATATCGGGATGGAGAAACTTATTATCCTTAAACACTCCCTGTTCGGGATTATCTCCGAAACACATTCCTTTCAAATAACCGAACAACTCCTCCTTGTTTTTTGCAATAGGCACTTTTGGCGTCCATTGAAGCTTGTCAACCTCTTTGTCAAGATATGAAACTCTTTTAGGGGTGAAGGGATGTGAACTGAAATAGCTTTTCTTTTCTTCCTCTCCGGTAAGGGTTTCTACATCTTTTGAAAGGTTTTCGAGAATAATTGCCAGTTTGGACGGGTCGTACCCGGCTTTGGATGCAAGGTCAATGCCAAGTCTGTCGGCCTGTTTTTCCTGACTACGACTATAACTCGACAGAAAAAGTGCACTCCCTATCTGAACCGGAGCACTAATAAGTCCACCAAGACTCGGATTTACAATACCCACGAGAGCTCCGGGTATTTGCAGTAGTCCGGGAAGTATTTTCTTTTTCATCTGCTTAACGCTGTGCCTTTCGATGGCATGTATCATCTCGTGCCCCATAATGCAGGCAAGCTCCGACTCATCATTTACCAGGCTCAACACTCCCCGTGTTACATAGATATAACCTCCCGGCAAAGCAAATGCGTTGGGCTCCTGCATATCCACAATATGAAAATTGAAATCAAGCGGGACATATTCCACCTGTTTCACCAATCTTTCTCCCACCGAAGAAACATAAGCCGACAAAACCGAATCGTTATAAATTCCCATTGTTAAAGGCACCTGCCTGGCATTCTCCGCACCGATTTTTTTATCATAGGAATAGTCCTGACTAAATCCCGGAGATAAAATTAACAAAAAGGCTAATAAAAATAAAACCTGTTTTTTCATTTAAAGAATCTTAATGATGGATACCTGCAAATATTTTTTATTTTTTTGTCTCCCCGGCAGGGCTCGAACCTGCGACCCGCTGATTAAGAGTCAGCTGCTCTGCCAACTGAGCTACGGAGAGATCTATTTCAAATACTTTGCAAAAGTATAAAATAAATTGGTGATTGTGCTCCAAAAAGGTTCTTAGCCGTCAAACTCTGGGTTGTCGCAAATCTTCATCTACTCATTAACTGAGAGTTAGCTCCGCTCCAAAAATTCGCTGCACCTTGATTTTGAAAAAACCGACCTTTTCGTACTCAACTCATTAATGTATTTCAAGATTGATATTTTTAGCTTTTAAAAACAAATAGTTAATTATCTTTGCAAAAACATTCTCAACGTTGCAAAAGGAAAACAGAGATAACAAATCGGCACTAAAAGTCAATAAGGGTATAGAGCAACCTGCATCATTCAATCCTCAGGCGGCCAAAATGTTAAAAGGCACTAAACCCGGTTTACTTACCGCAAAAGAGTATGCCGAAGGAATTAAAAGCGGCAACCGTACAATACTAAGTAAAGCAATTACACTCATTGAAAGTTCGCTACCGAAACATCAAAAGCTAGCGGACGACATTATGGAACTATGTTTGCCCTTTTCGGGTAATTCCATAAGAGTCGGGATAACAGGGGTTCCTGGAGTCGGCAAAAGTACTTTTATCGAGGCCCTTGGAAAACATCTCACCACGTCGGGACACAAACTTGCTGTCCTCGCCATTGACCCGAGCAGCAAACGGACCAAAGGCTCAATACTCGGCGATAAAACAAGGATGGAGGAACTTGCCGCCGACCCGGACGCTTTCATCCGCCCTTCACCGTCGGCAGGCTCACTCGGCGGTGTGGCAAAAAAGACAAAAGAGATAATCATACTTTGCGAAGCTGCCGGTTTCGATACGATATTCGTGGAAACAGTTGGTGTGGGTCAGTCCGAAACAGCCGTTTATTCGATGGTTGATTTCTTTCTTCTCCTCATGCTTGCCGGTGCCGGCGATGAACTTCAGGGTATTAAAAGGGGAATTATGGAAATGGCCGATGCCATTGTTATTAACAAAGCCGACGGTGATAATGTTGCAAAAGCGGAATTGGCAAAACGTGAATATAAAAATGCACTTCACCTCTTTCCCCCTACGGAATCGGGTTGGATACCTTTTGTGGATACCTGCTCGGCGCGCGAAAAAAACGGAATTGAGGAAATTTGGGAGAAAATTGCAAATTATGAAACCCGGATGAAAAAGAACGGCTATTTCCAAAAACGACGCAGGGAACAGAAATTGAAAATAATGTTCGAGACCATTCAGGAGAGTTTTCAAAACAGTTTTAAAAATAATCCTTCCGTAAAAAAACTGCTTCCCAAAGTTGAAAGAATGGTGCTGGATGGCAATCTTAGTTCATATAAAGCGGCAAAACAATTGTTGGAAGTTTATTTTAAAAGTATTAAGTAGAATTTATTGTCCAACTCCATATAAGCTTGATTAAACCTTCAAAATCTCAAAAACAAGATAACACAGATAAATAAAAATAAGTAAATAGCCGATTGGTTTACTTGTCTTCCATCTGTTCAATAAAAAAGTCAGCGTAAGTACCGCCACCGAACCGAACAGCAATACAAACGAAATCAATAGATTTCCGGAAACGACCTCAAAGGAATGGGTTTCAATGACGGACAGAAGAAGAAACGGAAATCCTATTCCGATCAATATATCAAACACATTGGAGCCGATAGCATTATTTATGGCCATACCCGAGCGTCCCTGTTTTGCCGTAATTGCCGACGAAATAAGATCGGGTACGGAGGTGCCCATAGCTATTACTGTCAGACCGATAAAAACTTCCGGGATGTTCAGAGTTCTTGACAAATTAACTGCAAAATGCACGAGTAACCAACTCAATCCGCTAATTACCACAACCGAAAGCAAAAATGCTATAAAAATATTATTTACATTGGGAACAAATTTTTGAAGCAGATTGTCAAAACTTTTTTTAAGATTTCCCGAGTCCTCTTCCGGAAATTCATTTTCACGAATATGGTCTTCAATATCCTCATACGGAAAATATTTTTGCCATAAATACATTACGACGATATAGATGATATATACAGTAACAAACATCAAAGATTCAACAGGAGTCAGATAGCCGTCGGCAAAGAAGAAAAATATCAATGCAACGGAGATGCCGTAAAAAATCAGATCTCTTAAAAGAGGTTGCCACACCATTTTAGATTTTCCCAATATCATAACCACCCCCACAATAACCAACAAATTAAACAACGCCGACCCCACAATAGTACCTATTCCGATAGCCTCATGATCACCTTTTATGAAAATGGCAAAAAGCATTACAGCCAACTCCGGTGCACTTGACCCGGCAGCCATCAATGTGGCACCCGCCATATCCGAAGACATCTTCAGCTTCTTTGCAAGTTCATCGAGCGAAGGAATAAAATAGAACTCCGTAATGAAATACAGAAAATAGAATGATGCCAGCAATCCCAATGATGATAAAAAAATATCACCCATAATAATCGTTTAAATCCATCAATACTTTGTCTCAGCAAATGTACATCAATTTTTTTCAACTCAAACCAAGAACAAAAAATGATAATCAATAATTAAAAAATACAATTTTAAGCTTAATTTTGTAAAGAAAGGTTAGTCTGCCCCGCCAATTTTCCGAAATGTATAATGTAAAAACATTTAAGGTAATCACTCCGGAAAATATCTACGAATTGCTCGAATAAAATTTTATATCTTCTTTTTACCGGTTAATTAGTGGAAAATACCTAAGTTTGGCGTCCAATATTTCTACTGTGACACACAACATAAAAAGGTATAAATTTTTTATTTTGAAAATATGAACATTTACACGGAGATGAACCCGAATCCGCTGGTGCAGTACCTGAACAAGCCTGCGGAAAAATTCACGAAAGCAGATCTTATCAGATACATTGAGGATCACGACATTGCAATGGTAAATTTCCGCTACGGCGGTTGGGACGGAAGACTGAAAACACTAAACTTCGTAATAAACAGCAAGCAACATCTTGACGACCTGCTCACTTTCGGCGAACGTGTTGACGGCTCCAGTCTTTTCCCTTTTATAGAAGCCGGTTCCAGCGACCTCTACGTGATACCGAGATATAAAACAGCCTTCGTAAATCCTTTCTCGGAAGTCCCCACAATTGATATTCTCTGCTCATACTATAATAAAGACGGTAACCCGCTGGAAGATTCACCGCAGTACATTCTGAAAAAAGCACATGATGTTTTGAAAGAAAAAACAGGAATGACCATGTATGCCATGGGTGAGCTGGAGTATTATATAATCAGCGAAAAGGAAGAGCTTTTCCCGGCAACCGACCAGAAAGGTTATCACGAGGCGGAGCCTTTTTCAAAGTGGGGCAATTTCAGGCGAGAAGCTATGCTTGCCATTGCCGAAGCCGGTGGCGTTATAAAATACGGACATTCGGAAGTGGGAAACTTTACGGTTGACAATCTTGAATATGAGCAAAATGAGATTGAATTTTTGCCCGACGATATTGAAAGTGCCGCCGACCAGCTTATGATTGCAAAATGGATTATCAGGACGCTGGCATACAAACATGGAGTTACGGTTACTTTTGCACCGAAAATTACGGTAGGAAAAGCAGGCAGCGGACTTCACATTCACACAAAACTGATGAAAGAGGGGCACAATATGCTGGTGGAAAACGGAAATCTCACCGATGATGCCAAAAAACTTATTGCCGGTTTTCTTGATCTGGCTCCTTCGGTTACGGCTTTCGGAAATCTGAATCCCACTTCTTACTTCCGCCTTGTTCCACATCAGGAAGCTCCCACAAATATTTGCTGGGGCGACCGCAACAGGTCGGTGCTCGTAAGAGTACCACTTGGCTGGACAGGCAAGCTGAATATGGCACAAAATGCCAATCCCCTTGAAGAGAAAAAACCCGTTTCTCCTCCCGACAAACAGACTATTGAGTTTAGAGCTGCCGACGGCTCCGCCGACATTTACACACTGATGGCAAGCCTTGCCGTTGCCGTTCGTCACGGCTTCGAGATGAAAGATGCAATAAAATTTGCCGAAAAAACCTATGTTGATGTTGATATTTTCAAAGACGACAAAAAAGCAAACGAGTTGAAACACCTTCCCTCCTCTTGCTATGAGTCGGCCAAATCCCTTGAGAAACAAAAGGATATACTTTTGAAATACGGTGTCTTTACCGAAGGTATCTTAAACGGGATCATTGAATATCACAAAAGCTTTAACGACGTCAATTTACGTAAGGAAACGGAAAATAATCCCGAAGAAGTTATGAAGCTTGTGGAGAGATATTTCCATTGCGGATAAATATTGTCTTTCTCAAATGTCGAAAGAAATCAGGTTTTTGAAATAACATCTTCATAAAAAAGTATCATTTTTTCCGCTAACTTACTACGGTCAAAATATTGCGACGCAAGTAAACGCGCATTTTTGCCTATTTCCGTGCAATGTTTCCACGAATTTATGCACTCAACAATTTTTTTTGCAAACTCCTCTTTTGAGTCGGCAATAAGAATATTAACCCCGTCGCTATAAGGAATTCCTTCCGCACCGAGTGGTGTTGAAATAACAACTTTTCCCAGCACCATTCCTTCAATTATTTTAACGCGTATTCCCCCACCGGACAACAGCGGAACAATCATCACCTGTTTATCCGACTGATATTTCCGGGGATCTTCAATCTCACCGTCAACTATCAGGCTGGCATTTTTCAGTTTATAGAAATATTCAGGCATATTCTTACCTGCAATTCTAAACCGGAAATTACCAACGGATTTTTTTATTATAGGTATTACATCCGAGATAAACCATTTAACGGCCTGAACATTCGGAAGCCAATCCATTGAGCCCAAATGGTAAAAAACCGGGAAACCGGATTCCCTTTCGAAGAAATCCGGGGAAGATACATTATTTGTATTAATCTCATATCCCACAGGTATATTCGATACCGGAGTTTTCGGCACCCACTTACTGAAAACACCGGAATCGTTTGGGGATATTCCCATTATTCCATCCACGCTATTAGCTGTTTTTCTTTCAAATTTAAAAAGCCGCTGTGTAGCTATTTCAAGATAATATTTCTTCAAAGGATTATTTACATTTTCAAGATACCTTTTCCAAAGTTGACTTTCAACATTTTGAGGTCGCAAAACGATTTTTGCATTTGAATGTTTTCTGATGGTATCAATATAAAGCCCCAGATAAACATGCTCCAGTTGCACGATATCAAAATTTTGTTTCTTAAGTATTTTAATCAAGCGGTTCTCAAATTTTTTAGAGTAAAAACGTGTTACAAAATATGATTTGTTCGAAAAAAGATTCATAAATGCTTTTACCGGTTTTACTCCGGTATCAATTATTTCGGATTCAAATTGTGTTTTATTTTTAAAGTCATCAGGCACTTCCTCCCCTTTTATTAAGTTTTTAGGTGTGTTTACGGCAAAAATCTTTAAACTTACACCAAGGTTGAGCAGACCGGCAGCAGTATTATAAATTGATACCGCACCACCGTCTTTCAGCGGAAAGGGCATTTTATGGCATACTTGCAGAACTCTCAACACAATTTTGGTCTCCTTTAATCTCTATTTAAACAAACTATTTCGTTTACGACCCGAAAAATTTCATCATCACTTATATCGTGGAAAAGCGGCAAACAAATAATATTTTCAGATACTTTTTTAGCAACGGCAATATCTTCGACACGAAAATCATCACTTGCAAAATACCCGGTAGCAAGCGGATGAAAATATTTTTTTGCAGTTATATTTTTTCTTTTAAGATGACTCAGCACCTCATCCCTCGACAAATTAAAAATATCAGGGACAATAATCACCGGAAAGTAGGAATAGTTGTATTTCACAAAATCATTTTCATAAGGCAAAATCAAACCTTCTACATCGGCAAGTAATTCCTTATATTTCTTAACTGCATTTTTACGCATTCCAATGACAGAATCAATGTGGCTTAAATTAACAAGACCAAAAGCAGCCTGTACTTCGTTCATTTTCGCATTGAATCCATACCCTAAAGTATTGCCATTTTTAATCAGCCCGGGATTTTTATACATTTCTATTAACTTTTTCATCTCCGGGTCATTACAAATTATGGCACCGCCCTCAATAGTGTTAAAAACTTTTGTGGCATGAAAACTAAGAACCGACAAATCACCGAAAGAATAAACCGGAGTATTTTCAAACTCCACACCAAAGCAGTGCGCTGCATCATAAACTATTTTGAGATTGTGTTTTTTGGCAAGTATATCAATAGAGTTCACATCACAAGGGTTGCCAAAGACATGAACCGGCAAAACAACTTTTGTTTCCGGTGTAATTGCCGTTTCAACTTTGACGGGATCAATATTAAAACCGGTTTCATTTATATCAACAAAAACCGGTTTCAGGTTATTCCAAAGTATTGCCTGAACGGTTGCAATGGATGTAAAAGGCGTTGTAATAACCTCACCCCGAATATTCAGCACCCTTAAAGCCATCATCAAAGCCGTTGTGCCACTGGAAAAAAGACAGATATGTTTCACTCCCAAATATTCACAAAGAGCTTCTTCAAGTTTGTCTTGTATGGTACCGCCGTTGGTTATCCATCTAGATTTTGAAATTTTCTCCAGATAAGGAAAGATTTCAACCGGTTGAGGCACGAAAGGCTTCATAAATCTTAATTCACTATTTCGGCCGGGATTATTCATTTTTTAACAAAGAGATTACTTTTTAATATATCAACAAATGCAATGATATAAAAAATATTTATACGTACAAATGATAATATCTCGGATTTGAATGAGTTCAATACAAACGAAAATACCGCTATGAGCATAAGGCATATAAACATTATCAAAAATAATGCACCGTAGGAAAACAATATTAGGGCGGCAATAATATCGAAAAATACAAAAACGGGAATAAGTAGTCTTAAATATTTATGCCATATAAGCATCACCTTTTGTTTTATGCTTAAATTCCTCATCAATTCTCTATCCTTTAAAATTTGCAAAAACCCGTTTAAATATCTTTTAACTCTGTTATAATCATAAAGGTGACCGAACCTTGTATCGGTAACTATGCATTGTTGTGCCATAACTATCTGTTTCTCCGGCAGTATCTTAAGGCTCAAATAAAGATCGTCAAGAATAATATCTTCGGGAATCGGGATGTAGTTTTCTTTTCGTAATGCATAAAAGGGACCATAAACACCTATTAAATTCCCGCTCCTGCTTTCCAGGGATTTCAAATAATTTTCATACATCCGGATGAACGACACCGATTTTCTGTTGTCGTAAGAAGATATAAGGCACGAAACGGCCCCGACATTGGCATCTGCCAAAGGAGATAAAAGTCTTTTAAGAGCATTTTTATGTATGGTCTGCCGCTGGTCGCAAAACACAATATTGTTATACTTTGCCAATTTCACACCAAGATTCATTGAATCGGGGATACCCTTAACAACTTTCTTTTGGATAATCCTGACCTCCGAATCATCTTTAAAACAGTTAATGATTTTACTTGTTTCATCCGTACTGCAATCATCAATGATTATTAATTCTTTATTTTCAAAACGGGAAAGTTCTTTAATAAGAAAGTTTATTTTTTCATTCAGGAATTTTTCTCCGTTCAATGTTATCAAAATAAGTGAAACACCGTCAATTTCACACTCTTCACCATCCTTTTGTGGCTCGGCAACCGAAAAAGCACACAACCACAAAGGATATAGCAGGTATATAATTATCAGCAACAACGTTATAACAATAGCAGTTATCATCTTTTACAACTAAAGATTATTTTTTTTGACAAAACGGATTTTGTAAATTGATTTTAATATCAAATATAATTTTTCACCCAATTCACCAGGCAACAATGTTTGTATTTTTCGTGAAGTCTCTTTTGCGACATCAAAAAGCCAGTTTTTTTTATCCTTATTACTATAAAAGCCCTCTTTTTTTGCAAGTTTTATTGCTTCAAGACGCTCCTCATATGAGAAATTTGGAGTATCAAATACTATTCGCGGATTAATGGAATGAAACTCGTGAATTTTTTCAGTAGCAAGATTACCATTTTCAACAACAAAATCCCACTGCGGCGTTCGTTTAAAAGGCAAAACGGAATAAAAATTCACATAATCGCAATCCGATTGCTTTGCATACTCAATAGACTCTTTAACCGTTTCGAGGGTATCACCCTGGCTGCCGATAACAAACTGACATAAAACCTCAATTCCGGCATTCTTAAAAATCTTTACACCTTCCGTAACCTTCTCAATTGTAGTCTGTTTATTCATTTTTCTTAGCACCTCATTATTTGCCGATTCCACACCGACAGCAACGTTATAACAGCCGGCAGCCTTCATTTTTACTGCGGTTTCTCTGTTAATAATATCAGCTCTCACGGAGGTTGACCACAAAATTTTCAAATCCTTCATGATAAGCAAATCACAAAATTCATTTACTCTCTCAAGGTCAATATTAAAACTGTTATCTGCGAAAACAACTATCTTTTTCCCATACTTTTGCAGCAGGAATTCCAGCTCCTCAATAATTTTTTCAGGCTTTCTTTTTCTCCATTTAACATCCCAAATAAAAGTTGAGTTGCAAAAATCGCACGAATAGGGGCATCCTCTGCTTGTAACAATCCTGTGAAGCGGGTATCTGTCCATATCAAAAAGGTCATAAGCGGGAAAAGGAAGGGTGTCCAAATCCCGTATTTGTTTTACTGGCTTGTTTCTAACTATTTCTCCTATTTCATTTTTAAACATTAGACCGTCAATATCCTCAATATTTTCATCTCCTTTGAGATAGCCAATAAGTTTGGAGAATGTTATTTCACCTTCACCGTAAACGGCAAATTCGGCAGGAGTATCCTCGAAAATCTCCTCCATTACGGTTGTGACATAAGGACCACCGAGACAAACAGGTGTATTTTTACTCTTTTCCTTTATTTTGTTAAAAATCCGTATTACTTCAAAATAGACAGGAGAAAGAACGGTAATTCCAATTAGGTCAAACGACTCATTGAAAAAACTCTCCGTTTCCTTCGAAGTGGCGACACGCGTGTCAAGAATTTTAAACTCCAGGTCATCGTGATGCTCCCTTGAATATGCGGCTATATAACCCAGTCCGAGATGAACCGTTTTATACCTTCTGTCTTCATTGGGAAAAATCAGACCTATTTTCATAGCTTTTTATATTTTTTAAGACTAAACTATTTCCATAACATCCATTACCATTGAATAACCTCCCTGTTTCTAAAAAATTTTCCTGTCGGAATATTCTTTTCCGTAGCAAGCCATACGGCAGTATCCGCTCCCTGTCCGACTGATAACGGAGCATCCTTCCCACCCATATCCGTTTTGACCCAGCCCGGACATACGGCATTTACTTTTATGCCGTCATTTTTCAAATCGTTGGCAAACATTATTGTAAGTGCATTTAACGATGCTTTTGACAAACTGTATCCCGGATATTGTCCCGTGAGATTCTTTAATTCTCCCATGCCACTACTTATATTTATTATACGTCCGTTATCACTGTTTTTCACCAGTGGGACAAAATTCCGTATCATTCTCCAGGGGCCGTACAAATTGGTTTCCATAGTATCCTTAACTCCAGCAATAGAAATATCCGAAGGTCCCTTCCTGCGCGGAGTTAGTCCCGACTTTTTTAATAGCGGAATAAAAACCCGTATCATCCTCCATACACCGTAAAAATTTGTCTCCATAATTTTTTTAACATCATCGAAAAATGATTTTTCATCACTATCGCGTTTGGCGCCAACACCTGCATTGTTAATAAGAATATCGAGCCTGCCGAACCGGGTTTTAACAAAGTCAAAAAGTTCAATAATGCTTTTTTCGTCAGTAACATCCAATTGTTTTATAATGACGTTATTACTTAGTTTTTTCGCCGCTGCCATACCTTTGTCCATATCCCTCGAACCAAGTATTACCTGATAACCGAGATTATCAAGCTGCCTGCAAATCTCAAATCCTATTCCTCTGTTTCCACCGGTAACCAATACTGTTTTCATCTGTTTATACTTGTTAAAATACGTTTTTAAGGATTTTATACATTGCCCTTGAAAAAACAGCAGGAAGCATCATCGCTAATGCATTTCCGTTTTCAACGGGATATTTCATTATCGAAGCGAACATATTCCTGCTGAAATGGTGACAACAAGCATTGCAAAAACCGGGATATCTGTCATTCTTCAATTCATTTCTCAATTTAGCAGTTGAATTACTCCAAAGCTTCATCAAGTTGCTACCATTATGAATGTTACCATTTGCCGGCGCAAGTCCGCAGGGAAGAATACTGCCGTCGTAGGAAATCTCAATTATTGCATCAACTTCACGACAATAGAATTTTTTCAGAATTTTCTGAAAAAACAACCCTTCGCTTGCACTTGAAGCACTCTTTATATAATATTCAATCCAGGGCAATATCCTGTAAATATTGGTATCTATCTTATGCTTTTTTTCAAACTTCAATATTTTTTTCAGCTCCCTCTTTAATTCATCAATTTGTTCCGGATTTATATTCAGATTTGATTTCCCAATAAGTACCTGTCTGTCAGGATAATTTGAAGAATAAATTATCGGTTGAAACAGCATTTGACTCACGCCCAACTCGTATGCCTCCGCAACGGAGCTGTACAAATCAAGGTAATTAAATCTTGAAATGGCTGTCAAAACGGTTACCGGAATTTTGTTATCAACAAGCCTTTTTATTGATTTCAAAGCATTGGGTAAAGCCTGTTTTGTTCCCCTCGTAATCGCATTTATTTCGTTGTTAAACGAATCAACCGAAATATTAATTTCTGTTCCGGAATCCTTTATTATTTTCAACTCTTTGTCCGGCAGTTGATATAATGTCATACCGTTTGTCGTAATCGTGCATCGAATATTTTTTTTCCAGGCATATTCTACAACATCAATAATATCATTAAACAGAAACGGTTCACCTCCGTTTATGGAAAGTTTGGGTATTCGTGTCATTTCCATTTGATCAAGAATCCACTTCATATCTCCTGTTGAAATACTTCCCTTTGCTGAAGTCCGCACACCCTGTCCGATTTCGCAATATATGCATTTCTGATTGCATTCCGAAGTGATATTAACCGAAACCATCGAAGGTTTTGACCTTCCGGATATTAGTGTTAAGAACTCGGGAATATAATTATTTACAATCTTTGATGCCATCATCATTTTATAAAGAAATGAATAGAATACAACTTTACAAATTTACATTTTATTTTTCAAATTTCCTTCCCGGAAGTTTTAAAATGAAATAATTAATGTACTTTTGTATTGAATAACGCATAATTATGATACATTTTTCAGAATACAAATACACGGAAAAAGATATCAAAGAACGGATAGAAAAGATTCATTCGTCCCGGGATAAGACAACGGAGAAAGAATTGCTCCGCACGGTTTTAAACTCCATTGATCTGACATCACTAAACGGAAACGACACACACGAAAAAATTCGCACGATGTGTCGTAAAGCGTATAGTTTCAAGCAATTGGAAAACAACGTCCCCAATGTGGCAGCAGTATGTTTTTATCCGCCTTTTATGTCAACGGCAAAAAAAGAACTTGCCGGCAAAGGGATTAAAATAGCCTCCGTTGCGGGAGGATTCCCGAGCGGACAGACATCATTACAGGTTAAGCTTGATGAGATAAAATATGCCATTGACGGGGGAGCGGACGAAATAGATACCGTTATCTCGCGCGGAACATTCCTTGAGGGTGAATACAATAAAGTTTTTGATGAACTGGCCGCCCAAAAGGAAGTTTGCGGAGAGACCCACCTGAAAGTGATTCTTGAAACGGGAGAGTTGGAAACTATTGTGAATATCCGTAAAGCAAGCGAACTGGCCATCAATGCCGGTGCCGATTTCATCAAAACTTCAACAGGTAAAATTTCTCCGGCTGCAACGCAGGATGCTTTTGTCGTTATGGCCGATACCATCGGAGAATATTACGAAAAAACCGGCAAAATGATTGGCATCAAACCTGCCGGAGGCATTTCCGAGCCCGAGCAGGCTTTGGATTATCTGCAGTTGTTATCTGCAATCCTCGGCGATAAATGGATGAACAATGAATTTTTCAGAATAGGTGCTAGCCGCCTTGCAGATAAAGTAGCTGCTGCCATATACTAATGCGGAATAGGTTTGTCAAACTTCAGCCATTGTGCTGCAACGCCTTAACTGCTTCCCAACCTTTGGTTGGTACGTATCTATAAACAGCTTTGCTTCGTAAACCTGCAAAGAATTAGTAAACAGGATAATAACCTATTTATTTTCAATGACTATCTTCCTTAAATAGACATTTTCACCGTCTATGATTTTCACAAAATAGATTCCGTCCTGCAGGTTGGTTTTCAAGCGGTTCGATTGAAGAAATTCATTGACAACCATATTTCCCGTTATATCATAAATTTTAACATTGAACTTGCCGTTCAACAAAGCGCTTTCTATTATGAAATCTCCGTTTGAAGGATTGGGATAAACCTTTAAACTAACTTCATTTGTGTTATATTCATCCGTTCCTATTGTATTGAACACCGAAACGGTTTTCGGTTCGGACCATTGGCTTTCGCCGCAGTAGTTGACACTTTGGGCGAACAGTTGCACCGTACCGCTAAAGTCCGGTGCCCAATCAACTTCGGCATAGAGTCCGTAGCCTGTCAGTTCGCCCGCTGTGTCGGGTTCCATTTTCCAGTTGAAAGTCCAGGCATTTTGTGGTGGTTCAATGGTGAAGGTTATTTGGGGATGGTTGGCTGAATAGACTGTGTCGGGGCCTGAGGGAATATCGGGCACGCCGGGTTCGTAACCGGGGCAGCGTTGCATTTCCACAAGCCATACATTCCGGTCGTCGTTTTCGCAAGTAACATCACCAGAATTGTCGGAATCGGAATCTCCTGCAATTACATAATGATAATCACTCTTTTTTATTACACAATTAAGATTTAGATTTTCATCTCCGTATCCGCCGTAACATTGCTGAAGTATTATGTCTCCGTCTGTAGCGAGTTCGGCTAACCAAATATCGGTTGTTGATTGAGAAGGAAGTGCGTGGTTGCAAGGAGCTTTTGAATCGCAACCTAATAACAGATAATTGCCGTCGTCTAATTGTGTTATATATGCGGGAGCTGCATAACCTCCATAGGTCCCGTATTTCTTTTTCCATTCCAATTGTCCCTGATTATCAGTTTTTAGTAACATATTATAATCCGTACCTCCAACAGAACTACATAATGTCATATATCCGTCGGTGGTTTTCAGAATGGAAAGTGCTTCAATACTTGAATCCAGATGATTAGATACCGAGTCGGGAATAAAACTGTCCCAGAGAATATTTCCCTGAAAGTCCGTTTCGAATAACCGGGCACCGTACATTGTTACTAAACTTTGTTTTATGAATTTTGCACCGCCCACAATTATATTTCCATCATTCAACAAAATGTCATTACATTTATCCTCCTTATCGTCGCCGAAAGTCATTTGCGAAACAATATTTCCGTTCTGGTCGCACTTGCAAATCCACATATCACCGTCGCCGTAATAATTTGCAACATCACCGCCGTCGCCGTATATAGTTCCGCAAAACATAAAACCGCCGTCAGGAAGCAATATGATGCTACCCGGAGAATCATCGCCCGTACTGCCGTAAGTTTTTGAAAATATTATATCACCGTTCTGATTTATTTTAATGATACATAAGTCGTTATATCCCCAAATATTTCCGGGTAAATCACCGTCCACGGAATTTGTTTTTCCGAACAAAAGAAAATTACCGTCACCGGTTTTCAGAATTTTTTTCGGATACTCCGATTTGGACCCGCCATAGCATTTTTCAAACAGAGTGTTTCCGAGGGTATCAACAAACCTAATATGAAAATCACGTAAAGCGTGAAATCCGGGAGTGCCCGTGGCATTATAAACCTCCGTTAAAACGGCATACCCGCTTTCGGTTTCGCAAATACCCGCCGGAATATCGCTGACGGAATTATCATAGCATTGCTGCATAGTTATCTCCGGCAATTGCGCCAAAGATGCCAATGTTATAAATATCGCCGTTATTGTTAATTTTATACTCATAATTGTTGTTTTATATTTTTTACATCTCTAATTCAAAATGTTTAATTTCATAACAAAAATATCAATTTTCCACTTCCGTTATTCCTACTACTACCGCCGGTCTCCCCTTCAGGGGAGATGTCAACCGCAGGTTGACAGAGGGGTCTTTTTCCCTGAAGGAGAGACTAATTCTCACATCCTCCAAAACGGATAATTTATTCGGTTTTTTAACTGTTTTCAAAATGTTTTTAATTCATAATTAAACATAAATTTCCACTTCCGTTATTCCATCTACTACCGCCGGTCTCCCCTTCAGGGGAGATGTCAACCGCAGGTTGACAGAGGGGTTTAAAAAGGCTAATGCAAACTTTCTCCATCTTTGATTGTTTCGTCATTTATTATTTTTATTTCGCTTTCAATATCGGCTATTACCTTATTTAAATTGTTCATAACTTGTTTATTTGTAAATCTGATAATTTTAATACCAAGTTGTTGAATATCTTCACTTCTACCCAAGTCATATTCTTTTTGTTCTTGAAAATTATGAATGCTTCCGTCAAGCTCTATTACAAGTTTTACTTCGTGGCAGTAAAAATCCACAATAAATTTACCTATGGGATGTTGCCGTCTGAAACGTTTCCCGTTAACTTGTTTTCTTCTCAAAGCCGCCCAAAGTTTTTTTTCGGCTTTGGTCATATTCTTTCTTAATTCCAAAGCACGTCGAAATATTTCGGGACTTGCTCCGTAAAACATTTCTTTTTCGATATTTTCTTTTTTAACTCCCACCTTTACCTCTCTAAATCTCTCCTGAAGGAGAGACTAATTCTCACATCCTCCAAAACGGATAATTTATTCGGTTTTTTAACTGTTTTCAAAATGTTTTTTTTTCATAATTAAACATAAATTTCCACTACCGTTATTCCATCTACTACCGCCGGTCTCCCCTTCAGGGGAGATGTCAACCGCAGGTTGACAGAGGGGTCTTTTTACCTGAAAGAGAGACTAATTCTCACATCCTCCAAAACGGATAATTTATTCGGTTTTTTAACTGTTTTCAAAATGTTTTTAATTCGTAATTAAACATAAATTTCCACTACCGCTAATCCTACTACTATCGCCGGTCTCCCCTTCAGGGGAGATGTCAACCGCAGGCTGACAGAGGGGTTTACCCTCCGCTTATCACAATCTTCCCGCTCAAAACCTTTTCTTCCGTTTCCACTCTGTAAAAGAACAATCCGGGTTTGATGTTTCCGGTGTGCCACGTTGTACGGCTGCCGTTTGTTTGCAGCCTTGCCGTTTCCGTTCCGGTGGAGTTGTAGATGACAATGGTGCCGGTGCGGGATGCTTTGTTCAATTCAAACACCACAAACTCCCTTGCGGGATTGGGATAAACCTTAAGGCTGATGTCTCCGGACTGCTGCTCCGCTATACCTATGCAGTTGACCACGATAACGTGGTGCGGCTCCGACCATTGGCTCGTTCCGCATTCATTATTGCTTCGTACGATAACGGATGAAGTACCCTCAAAAGACGGGTTCCAACTGATGACAGCCGATGTATCCGTCTGAGTCAACGAACCCGAATTTGCCGGCAGTATTCTCCATTCGTAGGTATCGACGTTTTGTGCTTTATGTATGCTCATAAAGCTTGTGCCGCCTGAGGAGTTGCAGACCGTATCGTCACCCGCAGGTGTTTCGGGTGTTGAAGGGGTGTAAATGTCGCAGTCTTTTATTTCAAATATCCAGGAATCCCTATCAAGGTAACCCGGAGAGCACAGAACATCATATGACGGGCCAAAGTCTGTTGAGGAGGTTATTATGAAATCATAATCGTCTTTTTTCAAAACACAGTTTTTGTTCCACATCCATTCGCTTCCCCAACCGCCATAACATTGTTGCCATTCTATTTCTCCCGATTGATTGATTTTTACTACCCATACATCAGAATCATTACCAAAAGATGATGAATGGTTTCCGGCAACATCTCCGTCGTGGGACGATGTACTGCCAAATATCATATAACCGGCATCTTCAGTTTTTAAAATATAGTCAGGTGATTCACTTGAATACCCGCCTAAGCACTTTTGCCAAACAATATTAAACTGTCCATCAATTTTTAAAATCCAGATATCGGAGGAGCCGTTAGGAGTACCGTGTAACCCTGAAACATCTCCGTCATTTGAATCGGTATAACACATAAGTATAAAACCGTCATCAATTTCCAGTAAATCAATTCCCAAATCATAGTAACTGCCACCATAGCAATTCTGTGCTAAGATATTTCCCTGTAAATCAAGTTCCACAAGCCATACATCCGGCCATCCCTCATTAGGATAACAATCAACAAGCCCGCCGTTTTTAGTAGTTGCACCAATCAACATTATGTTATTCAGACTATTTAGCATTATTGAAAAACCCTTGTCTTCTTCTTCGTTTCCAATGGTTTTTTCCCACTCCAAGTTGCCGGTGGGATCAAGTTTGAACATCCAGATATCATAATAACCATAATAAACAGAAACATCTCCCCCTGCACCGTGTATTTGGCCTATAACCACAACACCTCCGTCAGGAGTTAAAATAATATCCCTCGGCTCTTCATAATATGGAGTTCCAAAACATTTTTCCCAAAGTATATTTTTATTCTGATCCAATCTCACAACCCATAAATCCCCATCCCCATGATTAAATGATTGCACATCCCCATCATTTGAAAATGTTAACCCGAGAAGATAATAACCGTTGTCAGTTGTTCTTATTATCTTTTCCGGTTTGTCAAAATCACTTCCCCCGTAAAATTTATCCCATATAAAATTCCCCATAGAATCAATTTCAACCAAGCATATGCTAAAATCGGTTTTCGTACTATCAAAATACTGTTTGTTTGATGGCCTTGAAAAGCCCATAAGGTAGTCGGGTCCGTTTTCTATAATACAGGGATTATAATCATCAAATGATGTTCCATCACATTTTTGACGTATGATTTCAGGTATCTGGGATTGCCCTATAATCGTAAAAATGGAAAATGCTAAAATTAATATAGTTTTCATAATCTTATTAAAGAGTGTTATTCGACATTTTTAATTCTTTCAAAAACTATTAAAATTTTTAATTTGTTTTTAATAACAGGTGCAAAACTTATTATTTGGTATATGTTCTGGCAACAAATATAGGAATAAAATCTCAAAAAGCAAACAAAAAAAAGTTAACGGTATGAAAAAATCAGGGAACGGTATTTTCGTATTGCGGCATCTTGAACAAAACTTAAATTTTTTTGTATAACCCTGTAAGGATTTTAAAGTAAGGACAACTAATTTTATGAATTATTTGTCTGTTATTTGGAAACGATAAAAATAATATAAATGAAAAAAATTATACTCTTACCATTACTGCTTACTTTGTTTATTACCGGTCGCACCCAAACATTGCTTGATACGGCCGTAAATTTTACGGTTAAAGATGTAAGCGGAAACACCTGGGAACTCTTTTCACTACTTGATGACAACAAAATAGTCGTAGTTGACTTTTTCTCAACGGCTTGCGGTACTTGCCAGTTGTATGCACCTGATGTTCAGGCGGCTTACGAAGCTTTTGGCGAAAACGAAGGTAATGTCTTTTTTATAGGAATTGACAAAGGAAACACCAACAAAAACGTTCAATATTTCGATTCTGTTTACGGCATCACTTATCCCGACGTCAGCGGACAGAACGGTGGCGGCAATCCTGTTCATATGGCATACAGCATTCAGGGAACACCGACACTTTGCGTTATTCTTCCTGACCGGTATATTCCGGTGAAGCAGATATATCCACCCTCAACGGAAAATTTGATTGATTCAATCGTCAGTGTGGGTGGAAATCTGATAACAGCCGTTGCCGAAGAAAAAACGGATACGGACGATTTTGTTTTGTCACCTAATCCCGCAACTTCTTTTGTGAATCTGAATATTAAACTTGCAAAAGAGAGAATGGTAAAAGCGGAGATTTACAATTTGCTCGGCATGAAAGTTTTTGAAACCCAACCGGAATTAATAAAGCGAGGTAAGTTTGTTAAAAGAATAAACTTACCATCATTACCCAAAGGACCCTATTTTGTCAGATTACTTGAAGGTAAAAATCAATTGACGATCAAGAAACTAATATTGAGATAATTACAGAATATATTTCAGATAATCGAGCATCAGGGGAATTTCATCCGGTGCTACCCCGTTTTTGACAATGAGTTCTTTATCTTCTTCAAATCCGGCCATAAACAATTTGAGATTGTTGTCATTACTGTTTATTGAAAGCCTGTAGTTCTTTAAAGCCGCTTTACGGTTTCCGAGGCACCACTCCACATGTCCCAAATTCATAAAGTCATACTTATTGGCTTCACTTTCAATCAGTTTAAGATAATAGTTCTTTGCCGTTTCAAGTTTTCCGAGTGCAAATGAACACCAGGCAATCGGACGTAAAACCTTCTTGTTGTCAGGAGCGAGAAACTCGACTTTGAAATAATATTTCAGTGCATTTTCATAATCTTTAAGATCAAGATAAGAGTGCCCGATGAAAGTCTGCACATAAAGATTATCCGGTTCCAATTTCTCTGCCTCCAGGTAGTATTTAAGCGATTCTTCATAATTTTTCACATTTCGATAACAGAGCGCAATTTTTTTAATATTCCAAGCGCGGTTAGTATCGTAAAGCTCAGCCATTTTATAATAATTTAAAGCCTCCTCATAATTGCGGAGTTTTTGTGAGCAGTAGCCCATTTTTTGAAATACCTCGAGTGAATTATCACCTTTGGCATTCAAATCCTTATAAATCTCAAATGCCTGTTCATAATACTCCCTTTCAAAGAAAAACTCCGCAATGTTTCTGATAATCTTCTCATCTTCAACCAAAATTTTATAAAATTCGCTTTTATAAAAATCAAATCTCATTTTAAATATATCCGAAAACTCATTCCTCAAAGGATGAAGCTTGTAAAACCGGTACAAATCGTGTATATATTGGGAATAGATACTTTTTGTGTGAGTGGATTTATTTAATACATCATCCTCCTTTTGCAACTCTTTTAAGCCCTCGGTTTCGGCGCGGAACATTTCAAGCATCATATTTTTCTGCATCTGCGGCATCTGCTCAATATTAAGACAGAACGAGTATTTGTCGGAATTGCACAAAAAGAAAGACTGCGAAAGGCTATCGAGGAACAGGTCGGTATCAAAACTTTCATCTTCCCGGCTCAGGGCTTCCCTGATTATATAATTATCAACATGAAACGGTCTGAACCAGTTGATCATTTCATCAAAAAAGGAGAAGTTTTTCAGTCGTGAAAAAGCAGCCATAAAAACATCGGAACCCTCAAGCTGAAGTTTTGATATTTCCTGAAGTTTGTCAAGAAGATCGGGAGCATCCTCAAAAACCCTTTCCCAATCAGGATTTTTATCTTCCATAAAATCATCGGACAAAATATTGTCAAGGTCCAGTTTATCCTTTAATTTCGGTTGAAATTTAGCAACTTCGGGGAATATTTCTTCATTGAGTTTTTTGGATATCTTTTCCGTCTCTTTGGTTTTAAGCAACTGAATAGCAATGAATTCTATATTTGTTTCGATTTCGGGGATAGCTTTCAATTCTTCGATTTCTTTCAACAATTCAGGATAAAATTCCAATCTGGAATCATAAATGTACAAGCTAAAAAACAAACCTACCAAAGCCCTCTGTCGTATCTGTTCATTCGAGTCCATAGAAAACTCCATTAAAAGTTCGATTTTTTTAACATCAAATGATCGTATCGAGCTAACTGTCAGGGCACTAATAACAATTGCCTGTTCATACCACGGGAAATTCTTTGAAACCCAAAGCGACTTCACAAGTTTTATGTCGGCCTCCTTAAATTTATCGGTCAGGAGTATCAGGTTAAATACTTTACTCAAGGTTTCCTGGTGTCGCAAATACTCACTTTTATTGTCCTTTGCCGACACAAAAGATTCTGTCAGAACGCTGGCAAGTTCATCATCAAAAGCAAGGCTGTCAATACTTTTAATTGCCTCCTCTTTCACAAGACCTGCTCTGTTCTCGATCTGCCGTTTCATATTATAAAGATACTGATTGCTCGCCTTCATAATAGCTTGCTGCCTTGCAATATCAGACAGTTCAAGTACCGAAACCTGCAGTTTACGATATATTTTATCACGCTCAGGGTCAGAGACACCATCCACGGCATATTTCAATAAAGTTTCGTAAGTTGTATCCAATTCTTCAAATTGCGAGATCAGATCACCTTTCCCTGAAGCAAGTACCAATTCTCTCAACAGATTAAGGGCATCTTTAAGTCTTTTGCTTTTTACAAGACCAAAAATACTTTTATAATTTCTTTCAATAATTCTTTTTTCCATTTTTAATTTTCCCCTTTTCCGAAGACAATATTTAAAATTATATTATTTTTACAAAAATATTCATTTTTATTCAAATTTAAAAAACAATGATTAAAATAGGTAAATTTACGATTCTGACAACTTTATTCTTCGGCATTTTATTAATCCCGTCCTGTACCGAAGACGACAATGCAAATCCTGCCGACGACAGGGATCAGTTTATTGGTTACTGGGATGTTAACGAAACCTGTAACCGGGACTCGTATTCCGTCCAAATAATTGCCGACCCTTCAAACAGCAGCCAGGTTTTAATAAAAAACTTCTGGCTTATCGGTAATAACGAAAAACCGCCGTATGCTATTGTTGCGGGAAGTACAATTACCATTCCCAAGCAAGATATGTGCAACAATTGCTCAAATGAAGTACAGGGAAGCGGAAAACTGAATAAAAACAAGATAACCTGGAACTACACCGTCAATGACGGTGCGGATCTTTACACCTGCACGGCAACATACGAAAAACAATAGTTATTTCAATTCGGCTTCGGCCTTCATCTTGCTTAGCTTTTCAATAACATCATCATATATTTTGTCATAATCATCAAGGTCTTGCTGATAATACTTCAAGCTACTTTCAAACTGTTCCCGTGTGATATTATACTTTTCCATTACGGTTTGATAGAGATAATATTTTGATTTTAAGATATCCCTGTGTTTCTTTTGTTTCTCCTTTATTGCCGCATCATACAGATGCATATCAACGATGACATTAACAATTTCGTCACGCGGAATCAGATTGGCGGGAGGTTTTTCCTTTTTTTCCGAAATATCCGTTGTACATCCCGATATGACAATCAGAGAAATAACAATATAGATGATATGCCTTTTCACTCTTCCTTATTATTTTTCGCGGCATATTCCATATTTAAACCCCGGACAACCTGAGGTGTTATATCAAAGGTATCTTTTGCAAACAGAATATTTCCCATTGAATTGTAACTCAGCACATAATCAAAGTTTGCGGAAAGATTCATACGCTTAAGATAGTTACGAATACTATCAAGGATAATCACGTTCATATCCATCTCTTTTTGTGCAAGTTCGGAAGAGTATTGATCCTGCAATAAATACAAATCCTGCTGGCGCTGCATAAGTTTCTGATATATTTCTTCGGCACTTTGCTGAGAGATGGTTTGTTTTTGCACCTGTTCCTGAAAATAGGCAGCGTCATCCTGATAGGCTTTTTGCTTTGCAGTGATATCTTTATCCTTTTTATCACGCTCCTTTTTTAAGTCATCCGACAATTTGGTAACAAGGTCGTAATGAGCCAAAACGCTATCGGAGTTAACAAAGGCGATGGACGAAGCCGGCATCTCTTTGGCTATTGCAACACTATGGGCTTTACTATGTTCCTGTACCTCATCATTTTCAGAAAAATACAAAACAAATAAAACAATTACTCCTATCAGAGCAATTATCGCAACGATTAATCCCGAATTATTATTTTTCATTTCTTCACTCATATAATTTAATATTTATGATAAAAGACCAAACAAAAATTGCCGGTCTTTTGTTTATTAATGATTTGCAAAAGTACAATTCCATTTGAACAACAGGAGGGGTATTTTTTTATTAAAGATTTAATTTCCAACCTCCGACATAAACTTTATTCTAACAAGCCTGATTTCCTCTTCGGTAAACTCATCTTCACCAAGTTCCACATGAGCTTCTTCCAAAGAATCCGTCTCGGCCTCCTGGAAATACTCAAATATTTCCTCCTGGTGATATTCGTCAACATACTCATCAATATAGTAATCAATATTAACCTTTGTACCCGAAGCTACAATACTTTCGATTTCCGTCAGAAGCTCGTCTACCGACAGATTCTTTGTGAACGCAATATCTTCCAGAGCAAGTTTTCTGTCAATGCTCTTAATAATATACACCTTCAATCCCGATTTATTGATAACGGATTTCACAACAAGGTCATTCGGCCTTGTAATCTCATTCTCCTCAACATAACTCTTAATTAACTCCAGAAAAGGCTTTCCGTATTTTTTTGCTTTCCCGGCACCAACACCTGTAATCTGCAGCAATTCTTCCTCTTTAATGGGATATTGAATTGACATATCTTCAAGTGACGGATCCTGAAAAATAACAAAAGGAGGTAAATTTTCCTTACGTGATATCTCCTTTCTCAAGTCCTTCAGCAATGCAAACAATGTCTGATCCGTTGTACTGGTTTTGACTGCACCACCACCAAAAAAGTCTTCATCGCCATCGGTATTTTCATAATCATGATCCTTGGTAAGCATAATAGACCACGGGCTTTCAATAAACTTTTCACCATCCGGAGTTACTTTCAGCAGTCCATAGTTCTCAATATCCTTTACCAGCAAATTCTTTATCAGAGCCTGACGGATTACGGCATTCCAAAACTTCTCATCCTTTTCCATTCCCCTGCCGAATGATTTCAGTTTATTGTGCTTAAACGATTTTATTGTTGCAGTATTCTTGCCTACGAGAATATTAATAATGTGCTTGGCTTTGAAAAGTTGCTTCACCTCCACAACAGCTTCAAGGGCGATCTTCACAAACTCCATGCCTTCAAATTTCTCTTTCGGATGTAAGCAATTATCGCAGGCACCACAATTATCTTTCGTGTATTCCTCTCCAAAATAATGCAAGAGCTGACGATGACGGCAGACTGCAGACTCGGCATAAGACACTGTTTCCTGAAGAAGCTGCTTTGCAATTTCCTGTTCGGCAACAGGCTTTCCTTTCATGAATTTTTCGAGTTTAACAATATCATCGTAGCTGTAAAAGGTAATGCAATTGCCTTCCCCGTCATCTCTGCCTGCACGACCTGTTTCCTGATAATATCCTTCAATACTTTTAGGTATGTCGTGGTGGATTACAAATCTAATATCCGGTTTATCTATTCCCATTCCAAAAGCAATGGTAGCAACAATAACATCGGACTCCTCCATCAAAAATCTATCCTGATTATTACGCCGTGTAGCAGCGTCAAGACCTGCATGATAAGGTAGTGCCTTGATTCCGTTGACCTGCAAGGTCTCTGCTATTTCCTCAACCTTTTTTCTGCTAAGGCAATATACAATACCCGACTTATTGGGCATTGTTTTAATGTATTTGATGATATCCTTAATTACATCTTTCCCTTTCGGTCTTACTTCATAATAAAGGTTTGGCCTGTCGAACGAAGATTTGTAAACCCTTGCGTCAAGGATATTCAGATTTTTCTGTATATCCTGCTGAACCTTTAATGTTGCCGTAGCAGTCAATGCCATAACAGGCACATCCTGCCCGATAGATTCAATTATAGGTCTGATCCTTCTATATTCAGGTCTGAAATCGTGTCCCCATTCCGAAATACAATGGGCCTCGTCAATTGCATAAAATGAGATTTTTATTGTTTTCAAAAAATCAACATTTTCTTCTTTTGTCAAAGATTCGGGCGCAACATATAACAATTTTGTTTTACCTGCCGTCAAATCATCTTTAACCTGCTGTATTTCCGGTTTTGAAAGTGAAGAGTTCAAGAAATGAGCAATCCCTTTTTCTGCGCCAAAGTTTCTTAAAGCATCAACCTGATTCTTCATTAATGCAATTAACGGCGAAATAATTATTGCAGTACCCTCACTTACAATAGCGGGTAGCTGATAACACATTGACTTTCCTCCGCCCGTAGGCATAATAACAAATGTATTGTAGCCATCTAACACACTTTTAATTATTGCCTCCTGATTTCCCTTAAAACTGTCGAACCCAAAAATCTTTTTTAGAAATTCGTGCAAAGGATAATCATTATCCATTTTTTTTACCATACTGACCTCTCATTAATTAATCTAACCAAAATAGTTTCTTATATCTTCTCCTTGGATAATTCGTTTTTACAAATTTACAAAAAATTTAATTTACAAGACAAAGTTATAATTTTTTTTTATAAAATATAAAGATAATATTTTTTTGTTTGACCCAAATTAAAGTACAAAACTTAAAAAGTTGTACTTTTGTATTTTTTATCAAATGTATAAAAAATTTTTAACTTGAAGTCAATAGAAGAAATAAAAAATATTGCGATTGAAACAATCCGCAATGAAAAGTTGGCTATTGAAGGCCTCATTGATCAGTTAGATGACAACTTTCCAAAAGCAATTCAATCCATACTTTCATCATCGGGAAGAGTTGTTATCACGGGCATTGGGAAGAGTGCCAACATAGCAAGCAAGGTTGTCGCAACACTTAATTCAACCGGCACACCGTCTGTCTTTATGCATGCTGCGGATGCCATTCATGGTGATTTGGGAATAGTTCAAAAAGACGATATTATTATATGTATATCCAATAGCGGAAATACTCCCGAAATAAAAATACTTGTTCCTTTGTTAAAATTCAGAGGTAGTACATTAATTGCATTAACCGGAAACAGGGATTCATACCTTGCAAATCAGGCCGATTTCGTTATAAGTACCTACGTTGAGAAAGAAGCATGCCCCAACAATCTTGCTCCCACTTCAAGCACTACAGCTCAGCTTGTTATGGGTGATGCAATTGCTGTTGCCCTGCTTGAAAGCCGTGGCTTTTCGATTGATGATTTTGCAAAATATCATCCGGGCGGAGCTCTCGGAAAAAAACTTTATCTGAAAGTAAATGACCTGTTTGTAAAAAATGAAGTCCCAAAAGTCAACATAGATGATGACATTAAAACGACAATCGTTGAAATATCGTCTAAAAGACTTGGAACAACCGCTGTTATGGATAACGGGAAACTTACGGGTGTTATTACTGACGGCGATTTAAGGCGAATGCTTGAAAATAATAATACTATTAACAATATTTCAGCAGGAGATATAATGACAAGAAATCCAAAGACTGTTGATAAAAATACTTTGGTAGTAGACGCATTGGGGATAATGAGAAAATTTAACATTACGCAGCTACTTGTTCTTGATGGCACTAAATATGTTGGAGTAATTCACCTGCATGATATTCTTAATGAAGGAATTTTGTAGTAAACATCTATATGATAGCACTTTAAAATGATTTTATAGTTGGAATATTTATTTTATTTCAGAATAAATTATCCGGTTATAATAATGGGTTTTATAATTTTTTATTAACTTCGTAATAAAAATCTTTACATAAAAAACTAAAAACTAATTGATATCGGAGGGCAGAAATAAAAGGCACGTTTTTCTCTTTATTATTTTCATTGTAACAGCGTTACAAGGAATAAGCCAGGTTACAAAAATCATGGGAGAAGTTAACGATTCCAATACGGGAAAACCTGTCCCTTTTGCCAACATTTATTTCAAAGGTACGACAATAGGAGTGACAAGCGATTTTGATGGCAATTTTTCTCTCGAAACCAAAAACCCGACCGACACTCTGGTTATCTCTTGTATGGGATACCAATCGCAGGAAATCCCAATTCAAAAGAATCGTTTTCAGGAAATCAGCGTTGCTTTGGCTTCATCTAATATCAGCCTGTCGGAATTTGTATTCAATGCCGGAGAAAATCCTGCGGATACGATTTTGCGGAATATTATAAAAAATAAAGATAAAAATAACTTTACCGAGTTTGATTATTACCAATGCAGAGTATATAATAAGGTTGAGATTGATGCAAATAATATAACGGAGAAATTCAAAGAAAAAAGATTTCCAAAGCCATTCAGGTTTATATTTGACTATATGGATACTTCAGCCGTTAACGGCAAAACTTTTTTACCGGTATTTCTTTCAGAAACATTTTCGGATTATTATTACCGCAAAAACCCAAAAACCGAGAAAGAGGTTATAACGGCAGTAAAAACGTCGGGAGTAAAAAATGAAAGCCTGATGCAGTATATGGGTGAGATGTTTCAAAAATACAACTTCTATGATAACTATATCTCTGTTGTGTCAAAGAACTTTGTCAGCCCCATATCAAACTTCGGCTTCGGTTTTTATAAGTATTATCTTACTGACAGCGCCTATATAGGTAATAAATGGTGCTACAAAATAATGTTCAAGCCAAAGAGAAAACAGGAACTTACTTTTACCGGCAATATGTGGGTTAATGATACAACATGGGCTATAAAATCATTCGAAATCCGCCTGGCTAAAGATGCCAATATCAACTTTCTTAATGATGCCATTTTCAAAAAGGAGTACGATTTGGTTGACAATAAATACTGGGTAGTTACCAAAGATGAGCTATTTGCCGATGTTAACCTTTACGAAAAAACAAGAACACTGCTTGGTTTTTTCGGGAGAAAGACCAGTTTTTACGACAACTATCTAATTAATCAGCCAAAAGATAAAAAGTTCTATTCACAACCCGTAAACGTTATCATTGCAGACGGTGCTAACAATAAATCTGAAGAGTTTTGGGGAGAACAAAGACCCGACACACTTTCAAAAAATGAAAAGACAATATATTATATGGTAGATACATTAACAAATCTACCGGTTTTTAAAACCTGGGTTGATATTGTAAAAACCGTAGTTACCGGGTATTATAAATTTAACAAAATTGAGATAGGCCCGTATATGTCGCTGGTCTCTTTTAACCCTATTGAAGGAACCAGGTTCAAACTGGGTGCCAGAACAACAAAAAACTTCAACGAACATATCAGACTTAACGGTTATGCCGCATACGGTATGGAGGATAAGCAAATAAAATATGGCGGAGGCTTTCTGTATGTAATAAATAAAAATCCGAGACGGGCACTGGCAGGAAACTATAAATACGACATAGAACAATTGGGAGCAAGTCCGCGGGCGCTAAAAGAAGACCTTTTGATATCATCACTTTTCAGACGTCAGCCGGCAAATAAGATGTCAATGACCAAGGAATTATCTGTCAGTTATGAGCACGAATGGTATAACGGATTGATCAATACATTTAACTATATATATAAGGAGATAATCCCAATCGGGAAAGAACAGGTTGTTGTATTTAATAATAAAGGTGATGAAGTAAGTTTGAAGAATATAACTACAAGTGAGTTCAGACTTGATACGCGCATCTCCTTTAGGGAAAATTTCATAACGGGAAATTTCAACAGAGTCAGTCTCGGTTCAAAATTTCCCGTAATTGGTATTCAATACGGCTTTGGAATTTCCGATATGTTTAATAACAGCTACGGCTATCAAAGATTAAGAGTAGGAATAAGACATTGGTTTAATGTTTTTAATATCGGATGGTCCAAATATATTCTTGAGGCGGGAAAAGTATGGGGCACATTACCTTGGCCTTTACTCAGGCTTCATCCCGGAAACGAAACTTTCATATATGATGTTTATGCATATAACCTTATGAACTACTTTGAGTTTGTCAGCGATGAATATGTAAGTCTTTCATACACACATCATTTCGACGGTCTTCTGTTCAATCATATACCGCTTGTCCGAAAACTGAAATGGCGCGAAGTGGTTACTTTCAGGGGAGTTGTCGGAACCCTGTCGAAATCAAACCTGGAGTATAATAAACTTCCGGACATTACACATACACTTAACAAACCTTATATGGAAGCAGGTGTGGGAATTGAAAATATTTTTAAGATTTTCAGGATTGACGCAATATGGAGACTTTCTCATCTTGAAAATACTAAAGCTAATAAATTCGGCATTTTCTTTGCATTTAATTTCAGATTCTGAAAATTAACGTACCTTTGCATCAATAATGTTTTAATCCAACCTTTTTTGTGGCAAATTGTTTAATATGATACTCAAAACTGAGAAACTTGTAAAAAAATATCGTCATCGCACAGTTGTAAAAGGTGTTTCCGTCAGTGTTAACCAGGGAGAGATAGTAGGGCTGCTTGGCCCGAACGGTGCAGGAAAAACAACTACATTTTATATGATTGTCGGGCTGATAAAACCTCTATCGGGCAAAATTTTTCTGAATGATATTGACATCACTAAAGAGCCAATGTACAAGCGAGCTCAAAAAGGTATAGGATATCTGCCGCAGGAAGCTTCGGTATTTCGTAAACTTTCGGTGGAAGATAATCTTAAGGCGGTTCTGGAATTTACAAAGCTTTCAAGGAGTGAACAGAAAGACAGGTTGGAATCGCTTATTAGTGAGTTTGGATTGGGACATGTCAGAAAAAGTATGGGAATTCAATTATCGGGTGGTGAAAGAAGAAGAACGGAAATAGCAAGAGCCCTGGCCGTTGACCCGAAATTCATCCTACTTGATGAACCTTTTGCAGGTGTTGACCCCATTGCAGTTGAGGATATTCAGACTATTGTCTCAAAATTGAAAGAAAAAAACATAGGTGTGCTCATCACCGACCACAACGTACACGAAACTCTGACAATTACCGACAGAGCCTATTTGCTTTTTGAAGGTTCCATATTGAAAGCAGGTACTGCCGAAGAACTTGCGGAGGATGAACATGTCAGACGGGTTTATCTTGGAAAGAACTTTGAATTAAGACGGCAATAAAATAAAAAAAGCCTCCCCGAAAGGAGGCTTTTCTTAAATACCCAAATTTCCGACAATCTATTGGATAATTATTCTTTTTATAACTTTACCCTCGTTTCCATTAATAACAAGGAAATATACTCCTTTGTTCAATTCACTTAGGTCAATTGTCGTTTTATAGTTGGCAGATGTTTCAATTCCTACCTGATCATAGACTATCGCTCCCAGAGTGTTTAGAACTTTTATAGAAAGGTCTTTACTATTTAAACCGCTTATCTCGACAGTAAAAAGACCGTTGCCCGGATTGGGATAAACCGAAACCTCATTAAGTCCGATTTCGTCAATACCCGTGCAAATTGAACAAACAACGTCAAAACCTTCGGAGGAAACTCCTTCGCCGCAAGCGTTAACACCTTTAACCGTTATTGTTGCAGTTCCTTCCCAACTATCTGTCCATTCAACTGTTCCGGTTGTTTCCGTTCCCGATATAGTTCCGGCATCGGCAGGTGTAATCATCCACACATACGAATCAGCACCCGCAACTCCGGTTGTTGTATATTCCGATGTCATAACAAAGTTTGTACAAACGTCGGCATCACCTTGTGGAGCTGCAGGAGCCTCAGGTGCCACTACAACATTTATGTAATTGTCTTTTGTGTATGAGTTTGTATTAGTACCGTCGGAAATTGTTAATGTAACATCATAAACTCCAACAGTGTTATAAGTGACAACAGGATTTTGCTCCGTTGAAGTAGCGGGGTCACCACCCGGGAATTCCCAACTCCAGGAAGTGGCACCTCCGGTTGACAAATCACTGAATGTAACTGTTCCTCCTTCACAAACAACCGGGTCGTCGGCAGAGAAGTATGCCTGTAACTCGGAACCGCCAATCCCGAAGAATACAAGGTATTCATTCATCAATTCATCCTTAGTTGAAGGTGATGCACCGTCATCAAGCCCTCCAAACTCATGAGAAGCACCTATTGTTTTATATGTTCCCTGATCGTAAGCAACCCCGGTACCGTAAACCGGAGCCTGATTTTCAAGAATAACAAAGGCGGAATTTGACGCACCAATCTGGTCAATCCAGTTGTTATCACCTCCATAACCGAAGGACATTCCTTCGGTAAACGTTCCCGTTTTCCCGGCTATTGTTGATAAGTCACCCGAACCGTCTGCTTGCGGATCAATGCTGAACATAGGATGGACAACTGTTTGCGGATCGTAAAACCAGGTATCTCCACCTTCCATATAAAGGTTACCGCCTGCATTTAGATAGTCTGCCAGAGACTGCCCTTCACTATCCGTAAGAGTATGATTATCAGGATAAACACCAAGACACAGAAATACCGAAGAATACAAATTCAGATCATCGGGAAAGGATGCAACATATTCGGCTGCAACACCATTATTTGCCATAGCATCAACCATAGCAGGCCCCGAATTGGTATTACCGTCAAGGTCAATTACAACTACAGGTATCTGGCCAATCACCAAATCAAAAGATTCCTGTACGGAAGTGATCAAATCGGCGGAAATTTCAAAATCAAAAGTAACCTGATGTCCCACAGGAGTAACTGCTTCAGCCGTTACGGTAAAGACTGCCTGTGCTTGTCCGGCAGCATTTATATCTCCGTAATTTTGGGAAGCGTTTGCAATTGTAATATAAGCATCATTACATACAAGCTCACCGACAACGGAATAAGCATCCGAAGAACCGGAGTTTAAAACGGGTATTGTAATTTCAACGGTTTCGCCCGGGTCAATATTTCCGTTTCCGTTGCCGGAAGCATCATCAATTGTATAATTTCCCATTTCCATAACAGGAGCATGTAAATCAATTGTAAATGAAGATGTCCATGAATCTTTATTTCCGTCGGTAAATTCAATATCAATAACAGCATTATAATTATCGGGAGCATCGCCCGCAATTGTAACGGCAAACGCACCGTCGCCGCTAACGGTCTGGCCACCGGCAATATCACCGTACGAGAATGAATCATCCGTAATTGTGATAAAAGGATCGGTAGAAGTAATTACAGCATTAATTCCCGAAGCGGCAACCGTTCCGACATTTTCAGCTGTAACATTAAGCAATACGGATTCACCGTAATCGGCCTGTCCGTTGTTGTTCCCGTTGGAATCGTCAATCACACAATCGCCTGCAACAATCCAGGGTGTATTTGAAGATGCAACCGTAATATCTTCATAAACGATTTCGAGATTAAAGCCCGTTACTACCCTCTTTGCCGCACCCGGAACCAAAGTATGATTTATTGAGACACTTCCGCTTGCATCCGTAACACCTGAAAAGTAATCCGTTCCGTTTGAAATACAAACCATTGCCCCTTCAACAGGTCCATCGGGACCACTTACCGTTGTAGTATAAGGAATACCGGCCATTACCGTTTCATTTGAAAGAGTAATTGCACCGGGTATATCCGTACGCGGTTGCATAGAGGCATCTCCGAAAATAGTCCAGGTCTTGGCCGTTTCCCAATCGCTTGCCCCGTTGGATTCCGTAGTCATTAATACAAAACCGTTAAACACAATTGCACCTATAGTCGTTCTACCCTCGTCCGTAGAAATTCCGTTTTGATCCGGATGCTGGGAGTAATCGTATCCACCCGTAAGAATATCGTCAAAATAGTCTTCGCCCCGCATAGGTGGGTCCCATGGCTGGCTAATAGTAGCTCCGAGAAACATAACGGCTCCTCCGTTTTCTTTCTTTAACCAGGCTTCACCGAAACAGTCGCCCGGATCCTGAAAATTACCGTTATTGCAAGCAACGGAAAAGATTATGGGTAATTTATCTCCATTTGTAAGTGCAGAAACGTCATTGTTGCTGAAACCCGTTGTTCCCCAGGAAGTCGGAGAACCATGTCCGCAATAGTTGACTATACCGGCACCGTCATTAACGGCAGTGGACACCATTGCCGCGGATGCGGAAGGATCATAAATCGGGGAATATGTTTCGTAGGTAAAAGGATCAAGCTTATCATCCCATATCACCTGAATATGCTCCTTGTCAAGTTCACCGTCGTCACCGGGCCCCTGATCCGACCCAATTCCTATAGCAGCGCTATACCAGCTTGCTCCGATATCGGGATTTTTTTCATAGTTAATGATTTTATCAATCTGAACCGTAACATCCGAAGGTGAATTTGAGGATATCCTTCCAACTGTAATATCCGCAACTTCATCATTTCCGACAACACAGCCAAGTTGGGGGTCCATTGGAGAAGAGCCGTTTAACACATCACATTTTATATCCGCCCAATCGCCCACCAATTGAACATAAAGCAAATCGTTATTTGCATCATAAGCATTTTGAACAAGTGTTTTTACATTTGTTCCCGTTGCCACAACTTCCAACGAAACATTATAACCTTTTTCTCTTTTCCACTGAATATAAGGCTGAATGGCATTCTCATCCCTGTCGGTGCATATTACCAAAATATCTCCGAATTGTCCTATTGTAAGGTCATCCTTATTTTCGGAATAATTGATAAAGAGTGAAGAATAAATCCCGTCCATCTCACGTAATATTTTTGAAGGTTTTTTGGCAAGAGGATTAACCGGTTGAGTTTCATTTTCAATCAGTTGAACCGTTACGGATTTATATATACGTAACTTATTTTGTACGGCATTATATCTGAAAGGATAAACATAAACGGAAGTACCTCTTATATCTTTAATGATAAACGGTGCTGTGTTCCTTGCCAGATTTTGGGGATACCAATTATCCCGTAATGAAGACGGACTTATTTCATAAGGTATTGCCGAAGGGTCCTGATCCCTGTAAATAACACCTCTTGAAGGAAGCATAGGGTTCTCAAGGTCAATATCCACATAATCCGATGAAATCACCTTCAATGAAACATTTTTATCCGGTGATAACATAACCGATGCACTGACGAAAGGAAGTTCTGCAAAACCTTTCATATTTGTATGCACACTTCCGTCAAAAATTATCTTTGAATAGGTTACACCATCAAATGCAACCTCAGTCAAATCATAATTACCTATTGTAAAATTCACCTGATAAATACCATTTTCAGGTTGCTCGAATGTTGCTTCATAACCGTTTCCGGCAAACAAACCGGTAGTTATTAGCAATGCAATTGCTACAATTAACTTTTTCATTTTTCTAATATTTTAAATTGGATTTCAATATAAGGAATCCCCCGGTTTTCGGGGGATTCCATATTTAATTATTTAGACTGTACTATACGTTTAATAACCGTATAGTCGCTGGTTTCAATTCTGCAAAAATAGATACCTGGATTAAATTTTTCCGTATTGAAAATCACCCTGTGATTTCCTGCCGTCTCATCATTATCACTTTTAACCGTTGCAACTTGTCTTCCGTAAGTATCATAAACCGTAATTGTAACTTTAGATACTGTTTTCAGAGAGTAGTCAACGGTAAACTGATCAAGGAACGGATTAGGATAAATAAGGACATTATCATTACTTGATATTTCAATTACACCGGTATAAATAAAATGATAAACATTTGATTGCTCCGACTCGCATCCGAACTCATTGGTAACTATCACGTAGTAATCGTCCGTTGCCATTGGAGTGTAAGTTTGTCCCGTGGCACCTTCGATAGCTCCGTTGGAGTCATACCATTGATTTCCCTCTTCGGCACTTGAAACAAGCATACTTTCCTGCTGTGTAACTGTCGGTGTTTCGGGAACAGGGTTAACCGTAAGTGTAACTTCTCCGGTAACTTCGTCGCTTCCGTCATTAACAATAACCGAATAAACGGTTGTTTCGTCCGGAGTGGCAACGGGATTTTGTATATTCGGATCGTTCAAACCGGTTGCAGGTGACCACTGATAAGTATAATTACCCGAGCCGCCGGTTGCAAATGCATTTAGCTGTGAACTTTCACCTGCACATATTTCGGCAGGATTAGCCGAAGCAGCTACAGCAAGAGGAGCAGCACCGCCAAATGACGGAAATACGATAAAATCAACCCAAGCGCAGTCATCACCACTTGATACGGAGTAATCTTTCTCATACGACCAGGTGAAAGTATGATCACCGGCAGTAACCGGATACGATACTTCTTCCCAGTCAACCTCACCACTCCACTCGGCTTGTTGAACACCGTCAATATAAAATCTCAAAAAGTCATAGTTTGATTCCGAAGAAACTTTTCTGTAAAATGATATCTGATCGTCAGTTGATACTTCAAGAGTAATCACAAGTGATGAGGTCTGATCATCAACAATATTTCCCGATTTTGCACTGTAATCGCCCTCATAATAAACAGCATTATCAATAACCCAGTCTGCATCACCGGCAAACGACCAGTCGTATGCCGTAAAATCGCCGGTTTCAAAATCCTCAACAAGCAATCCTATTGTCAGGGAAATAGCTTCATTTGTACTATATGGTGAAGATTCCAGAGTATAATTGATATTAACAACATCGCCAATCTGTGCGGAAGCATCAACGGTTACGTTGAAAACGGCCTGTTTAGTCTCACCGCTTGCAATGGTTTCAAGGTCGTAGGTTGTATTGTTCAGTGTCAATATTCCGCTTGTTGTGATAGCCGAAGCAATGGAGTTCAACGCATCACAACCACCGTCATTGGTATTGCTTACAATGATATCGGCATTTTCTCCCGGATCAAGCCTGCCGTTGTTATTTCCGTTTGAGTCGTCAATATAAAAACTTCCCGCAATCAATACAGGAGAGTTAAGGATAACACTGAAAGTCGAAGACCATGTATCCGTACCGTCAGTTACATCAAGGTTAAACATTACAATGTGCTGATTGGGAACTATATCATTAACAGTAAAAGCAAATGCTCCTGTTTGCTCAACGGAAGCATTTGCTGAGATATCAGGCCAGTTATGAGTATCCGTATCAACGGTAACATACTCATCATCAGTTGATAATGTAGCAACCAGGTTTGTTCCGGTTACCGTTCCGAGATTCTGCAAAGTAACATCAAGCAGGATATATTCCGAAAAATCAACAAGCCCGTTATTATTTCCGTTGCTATCGTCAATATTCATTTCATCAAAAAGAATATAAGCGGTTGAGGGAGATTGAACAACAACATCACCGATATAAGGTTTCAGATTTTGGCCTGTTATAACAACATCTGCCATTCCGGGAACGGCAATGGGGTCGAACATATTAACCTCTGCAACACCTGTTTCGTCTGCAACGGCAGCACCGTGAAGAACTCCGTCTTTTGAAATAGCTACAAGAGCATAAGGATCGGTATTAACAGTAAAGGTAGCAGAACCAAGGGGCATCAAACCCTGATAATTAGCTGTTGCATCCGGAGGTTGAGAGAAATAAACCATCAATGAGGGGTCTCCCATAAGGTGATAAATTTCCCAATAATATGTTTCCATATTTGATCCGGCTTGCGTGACGGCAAGGTCACCTGCCGAAACCATTTGGCCTTGTGTAACATACCACTCGTCCAAAGGTTCACCGTGATCGTGGAAAGTACGGTCATAAGCTCCGAGATGGTCAGGTTCGTAAACGGGGTTGGCTTCAATGGCTTCAAAGCCTACTCCCCACCAATAGTCCTCATCCCAGTATGTACTGTTTGAACCGCCGATATATCCGAGAGCTCCTTTATCCTGTGCACGTAGCATCTCCTCACCAAAACAGGTTGTTTGGAACTCAACCGAAGAACAGCAGTTTCCTACCATTAAGCAATACTTATGAGCATTTGACAAGCCTGCAATATCTCCGATACCGAAACTCGGGTCAGCCCAGCCGTTAGGGCTGCAATGTGCAGTGTAATTTGCATAAGCCACACCGTCACTGACATTTTGATGTATTTCCTGTGAGTAATTACCTCCTGCCGGCTCAGGCTGCAAGTAGGTATGAGAAAGAATTCCATGAGCTTCATTGAAATAATTTTCTGTTC
Organism: Bacteroidales bacterium; assembly: GCA_026984135.1. Taxonomy (GTDB): domain Bacteria; phylum Bacteroidota; class Bacteroidia; order Bacteroidales; family JAADJA01; genus JAADJA01. The sequence continues at coordinate 1,770 of JALSSR010000152.1, read as the reverse complement.
CATAGTTAATCTGGCCGTTACCCCAGGTTAACTGGTGTGATGCATCGGCTCCGGCAACCATTACTACCTCATCCAAAAATGAAGGATCCGGGAAAAGATACTGCTCATATTCAAGTGTTTTGTCAATCTGCGGTTGTAATTCCGCAAGATTATTGGCTGAGAATCTTCCGTAATAACATTCGGGGTAAATGTCGCCTGTATATTCGCAAAAATACAAATCGGTCACATGACCTCCTGCAGTGCCGTTAAAAGGCGGTATTTGTGCTACATCACCAACAAGAAGCACAAAACTCTGCGGAGTATATCCGGCAGGCGGATTGTTGTAAAAATCTTCAAGATATGATTTTATTGAAGTGTTTGTGTTTCCGACATTAGGATCATCGGTATAAGCCTCAACAACATTAAATCCTTTTTTTGTTTTCCATTGGACAAAAGGTTGCAGAGCAGCCTCAAACATCGGATCGGAAACAATGATATATGTCGGAGGAGCATCCATTATCAATTCTTTGCTGTCCAATGGCTTGTAATTGACAAGCTCCTGATAGATACCCTCGAAATAGGGTGAGAAATACTTTTCTTTGTTTTGGATTGTAGCCGCAACATTTGCCCCGTCAAAAGTGATATCCACATTTACGTCAATGTTAACGACCAATTTACCCTGAACGGGATTATACATAATCGGTGCAATCTCCACTCTTGCCATTCTCACACCTCTCATAATTCCAAGGTCAACAACTTTTACGAGATCATTCCCGTAAAGCTGATCAGTTTTATATGCCTGCTTATCATAAATAAAAACAACATCCTCCGGATTATCGCTTTTCGACAGCGAAGGCTGTGTAGGCAAAATGTAATTATCAATGTTGTAATCGGCAAGCTTACGAACTACAACATAGTTTGAAGTGTAAGAAACGTTAATGGTAGCTCCCACAGGAACTTCTATCAACTTCTTAAGTACGGGAAGGCGGGGTTCGCCTTCATTCATTGTGTAAGAATAATCGGGAACAGTTAACATAGTAAATCTTCCCTCTTTAGTTTTAACTTCAATGAAGTTAATGTCGGATAAAGTGCTTCTTACCGAGAGCGAATTGTAGCTGTTATTTACAACTTTAAATCCCGTTGTATTATCGCTCACATTAATGTTTCCGGCAAAGAGTGCCGTTGATAAAAACCCAAGCATTATTATAATCACCTGAGCTTTTTTAGTAAATAAAATTTTGTTCATCTCTAAATTATTAAATTATTAACCTCTGATTTTATTCTCGATTTGATGTTTACAAAAGTATAAAAAAATTAGACCTTTAATACAAATTTTCCGTTTTGCTTTTACAAGACAATAATCATATATAAATGGTTGTCTGAAACGGTTTTTTTTGAGATATCATTTACTGATTTTTTGTAAAATCCGCTATCCTTTGATTCAGAAACTGTTTTGTAATCTGCCTGACAGGATACCAGGATGTTAAAAAACCAATTGCCAACACTATTGCAAAAACATATACAAAATCCAACAACTCCATTTTTACCGGATAATACGGCACAATAAAAGCATTTTCTTCACCCAGTTTTATTAATCCGAATTTTATCTGAGCCAGACTCAAGGCTGCTCCAAGTATCAATCCCGTAAGTGCACCAAAAACCGATATCATCATCCCCTCAACCCTGAATATACGTTTAATGGTTTTTTCACCGGCACCCATACTGTAAAGTATTGCAATATCCTTTTTCTTATCCAGTATAAGCATTGATAACGAACCTATTAAATTAAAT
>JALSSR010000151.1 GCA_026984135.1 Bacteroidales bacterium | reverse complement strand
ATCAACTGGTGTTTCTTTCGGAACTGGTGGAATTTTTTTTGACCAACGGAAATCCCCATTATTATAATTGTAAATAAAATATCTACTAAATTCACTCATGTCGCTATTCCCAATCATTAAGCTATGTTTTTCCAATATTACCAGTTGACTTGTTGGATAACCCTCTGGCGGGATGTTGATTTTATTAATAATAAATTCATCCGATTTTGAATTAATAGCTTTTTCCAGATCAATTTTGAATGCTTTTAGTCTTCCACCTTCGTAAATCCATAATTGTATTGAGCCATCTTTATCTTTTTCGTATTGCGAATTAAAACTTAACATACTAAACTCGCCTGGCCCCCTTCCTTTTCTGCCGAATGAACCTAAGAATTTAAAATCTTTTTTAGTATACACATAAAAAAAGTTATCACTGCAATAAGATTCGTAGACGATTATTAAAGAATCAACTATATATAAATCAGAGGGACAAAATTGTTCATAAGATTTAATCTTTTGTTCATTTGATAGTTCAAATGTTTTATCAAAACTTTTAAAGTATCTGATTTTTTGTGCATCTATTATTGTGCTAATAAAAGCAAATATGCATAATAAAATGATATTTCTCATATTTTTAAGTTTTAACAAAATTATAAAATAGGTAATACATTATCAATAAAGTAAATAACTATTTAATATTAATGCATTACCTGAAAATACTCACGGATTGCGGAGGAAATCATCCTGAAAAATGACAACCTGCAACGCTCTCCGCCCGGACGGGCGTCTGCCGGATGAACTTGTTTTTGCACAAAAAATAGATTGAACATTTGTTAAGATGTATATTGTTATTGTGTGTCGTATCATAGGTTACGGAGGAAACACAGGCCCATATATTTACGGGAAACCGCCGGGTGCCCCCCCCTCAACTCTTCAAAAGGAGGAAGTCCGTTTCCTTTGTATGTTTCCATTATATCGGTTAAGAAATTTTTCACGGCACTTGAATTTTTTCTTTTCGTTTGCAATTATATGAAAGTATTTGTTAATATCCAAACAATTTATGTGGTTTTTTGCAAAAAAGGATCGGATTCCACCATTTTTCCACTACACTACAACAATGTCATTTTTGTTTCCGTTTAGTCTTTTGAGTTTTTAATTTTTTTCACCACGAAAACACAAAAACCACAAAAATGTTAGCTTTACTTCAGAGGTTTTATTTTTCGACAAATTTTTCATTAGTCTCACCTTCAGGGGAGATTTAGAGGGGTAAAATACACAAATTGCGGCTTCGCCGCTCATCCAAAGAGCCCGGAGTATGACGCTGTGTCATTCACCGTGCTGTTCGGGATTACAAATCCCGAAGGTATTTATACTAAACGCATAAACTTTACTATCAAAAATTTTAACCGTGCAAAATGAGTTTATCCCGGGCTATCCGGTAAAAGCACTCAACCGTTTTTATTCCTGATATACGGTAGAGGCGTATGAAACCGAATAAGCCGTAAAGTAACCGACTGCATCACCCGATATGTTTGAAACAATATTAGCCGGAGGTCCGCTGAACAACGGATTTCTGAATTTAAAGGTTTCCTGACGAAGCTCTGTGATGAAACCGAAAAAATCTTCGGTAATACCACCCATTTTCAGTGTTATAACATCACCAGGTTCAAGGTTGGCATCATCGCCATGCATAAAATAGGCAGGAACTCCGGGTAGATAACTGCCGTTAAAAAATCGGTCGTCGGTTATGGCAACTTCATTTATCGTATCACTCATAAGCACACCGTTTTTATAAACCTGAAACGAATAAAAATCTTGCGTCGGAGGGTCCAAAGCATAAACTCTGACTTCCCAGCCGTCAAAATCGGAATTATAAAAAAGTGTAATGGAATCCAACGGTGCTACCGTATTCATCTCCGTGGAAGCGGTGTAATGAGTCTCTCCGTTTATCTCTTCGGGCAGTTGAATATCAAGATTATATGTACGTCCGGGTACCCCGAAATAATTTAAAGGGGTGAAGTAATAGCCCGGCTTCGGGTCGTATTCCATTAGGGTTATCTCGCTTTCACCGTCGTCAATCTTCACAACAGCACCGGTTACCGGTGGCAACGGCTTTGTATTGTAATAATCTGTTGTTTTTGTCAACCTGACCCAATGAGCCGTTGTGTCGCTTGTAATATAGCCCTCCACCGAAAGTCTTGTATATGACGAGTCAAGCTCGATATCAATTCGTTCGGTACAACCGGAAAGTAATAAAATAAAAATTATAACGGTTATCAATGTTCCGGGATAACCTATAAACTGCAATCCGTATTTTATATTTGTTTTATTCATTTTAAAAAGAAAAATTAAAAGTTAAAGCCGGAACTATTCCGAATAGATAAATCATCTCTGCGTAAGTTCTGCTCGGGTCGTCTTCTTCCTGTTTGAAGTTTATCACCCAGGGATTTTTTCTACCGTAGGCATTATAGATTGAAAGGTTGAGGTTCCAGTCCCACTTCTTGTCAGGTTTATCCTTCCGTTTCAAGGTTGCTGACAGGTCGAGCCTGTGATAGTCGGGCATTCTGTATCCGTTACGGCTGCTGAAGACCGGGACATAAATGTTTCCGAACTCAAACTTACCTGTCGGAAAAGTTACTGCCGAGCCT
>JALSSR010000150.1 GCA_026984135.1 Bacteroidales bacterium | reverse complement strand
ATATCAAGGGAAAACGAAAGCATAGTCGGGAACGGTTGGGTCGTTTTAAAATAAAACGAAACCTGATCACCAATTTTCAAGAAATAGGAAGTTTAGGTAGCTATATCCGAAAAAAACTTGATGCCTACGAGATCAATATAGAAGCCATCAGCTTTGATGCGGAGAAACAAAAGCTGTTGATAGGTTTGCGTGAACCACTCATTGCAGGCAAGTCATTGATTGTTGTTCTGGAGAACCCGAATACGATTTTCGATCTTCACGAAAAACCAAAAATTTCCGATCAACTATTTCGTCTTGATTTACATGGCGGTGGAATACGGGCAATGGATTTTGATCAAGAACTGGGTGGTTATCTGTTAGTTAATGAAATTAACAATGCAAAAGGAAAAACCCGATCGAAATTTTGGTTCTGGACTGGAAACAGTTCGGACAATCCCAGGAAAATAACCATCACAGGAATGGAAAATGTTAAAAATATAGAGGGGATAAGCTCGGTAAATATAAATGGTGAGCCACATATCCTGATTGTCAGTGATGACGGCAAAATGTATAAACACAAATGTGCTCATTACAAGGTAATACAATACAACCAGCTTGTAATTTCTCCGGCTACCGGCTCCACTCATTAGTTTATTTTCAAAGTATGTCAACGAATTGGTGCAGGTTACCTCGGAAATGAAAACTTTTTACCAAACAGGCTGAATTTATAAATAATCCATAGACTCACTCCATCCTATCATCCTATAATTATCTCCTTTGTGTTCTTGTTTTAAGAATAATCATCAACGGTCAATTTCGCTTATAATATCGACCTGGTTGTTACATTGCCTGTATACTGCCGGAAAATGCTGATAGCTATGGCGTATATTTCCATAAAGTGTCCTCTGTTAGGAATATGCTCCACCTGCATCGGGAAAAAAATATTTTTCAGTTACTGTATGGCTTTTAGATCGATTTCCATGAAAACCGGCATGACTGAACCAGACTGGCCGGGCCACGACAAACACATAAAAATAACTCACTCCGGGATAGGCAATCCCCTGTCCCAAGGTAATTTTCAGACAAACAAAATGGAATAAACTTTTGATAGCTTCGTTATCTCGGATAGATGGTCTTGTTCAGAACGCAGAATTAACGAAACCGGGAAGAGATATATTATGAAGCAAAACAAACCAATTCATCCTGATTCTGACCCAGCCGGCACTTCACCAGCAGGCGATGGTGATGATGACGGATGTCATGGGATACAATTTCCACTAAACATTGAAAGGACTGAATACCCGAAAGGTAAGGACATCTCGCTGGTTGCCCCGGTAATCATAGATGACGATACACCTGACAGTGATGGACGGGAGCTGAATCACTTAAAAAAAGATAAGAAAAAAAAATCAAAATCTAAGAAATCGAAAAAGAAAAGCAAAAGTAAAAAACAAATATTCAGGTCTGAAAAGGGGATTGAGACGATGTTCAAGACATCATATCGTGCCCAACTGGATATGATTGCCATAGCTACCAAAAAAGCCAATATCATGATATCAATCAATGGCTTTTTTGCCTCTGTGCTCACGGTTTCAGGCGTTTTTATTCACGCTGCAGAACCTTTGTATGTTGTACCTTCCATATTATTTCTGGTAACTTCGGCGATCTCCATATTTTTCGCTATTCAAGCCGCATCCCCTGGCCTTTACAATAAATATGAGAAATTGAAGGGCAGTTCTTCGCAAAAAAAATTTTCAAGGGTAAAGGCCAGTTTTTTAAATTTTGAATACTATGCGGAACTCTCCAAAAAAGACTTTGTCAAAGGGATGATAAAAACACTACAGAACCCTGAAAAAGTATATCTTGGTATGATTGATTACCTCTATACTCTCGGAGTCATCGCAAACTGGAAGTTTAAAATGCTGCATTATTCTTACTTGGTTTTTCGTGTGGGAATGGTGTCCGGGATCGTAACACTTATTATTATTCAAGGCTATATTACCATGAGGCCCAAGCCCGATGAACATAATATGGCATCGGTTACAAACCAGCTTGCACAATTTAATAATATTTATCAGCCTTCCGGTGTCGGGTTGCTGCCGGACAACCGTCTTCTTGTCCTCGAAAGAGGGCAGCGACGGGCATTACGTGTTGTTGCCCTGGCGGCCGACGGATCGATTAACAAAAGCGACCTGCTTGATGCCTCTGTTCTAAATACATTCAACATTCGGCTCAAAGACCTTGCAGCATGGACCATGGATAACAAAGGATATATTTATGCCATTGCTTTGTCCCGCCAGACTGCGGATGGTCGGCCTGGTGCGGAAAAAGCGCGACTTGTGCGAGGCAGAATTGATAATAACCGCATTATCGCCCTGAAAGTTTATGATAAACTGGGAGAGAGCCTTCAATCAATCTGGAGCAGGAAGCAGCATTTTCAATTTTCTATAAAAGGACTCACCTTTGATTCTACCGGCAAGCGACTCCTGATTGCCTTTTGTCGTCCGATTTCCACCGGCAAGGCCATACTCGTGGCCATCGAGAACCCTCAGGCTATATTTGAGGATAAAGCAGTTTTAAAGATTTCCCGCAAACTGAAGGTGCTTGATCTGGAAGGAGCAGTTTTTTCTTCGATCTCCTATGATCCAAATTTACGAG
>JALSSR010000149.1 GCA_026984135.1 Bacteroidales bacterium | reverse complement strand
TATCTCCTTCGAGACATAAATCCCAGGGTTGTTCATTGGGAGAGGTAAATTGTGAGATGATATTACCCGAATTATCCACTTTGTAAATTGTCCCCGGATCGGGATAATATGTTGCCGTCCAAAAATCACCGTTGTCATACGCTATTCCCGACATATAATGGTCGGGAAGGTCGAATTGCGAAAGAATGTTTCCCGAAAGGTCCATTTGAATTGCCGAAGCAGGTACGGAAGTGCTTGTGACGTGGTCTGTTGTGTATAGGCTCGTTCCGTCCCAGGTCATTCCGTATGAGTCGCCTAATTGCGGATTAATAAACAGCAATTCATTTGTTCCGGTGGCAGGATCGAATTTGTAAACATGATCGCCGTCGGCACCGTAAATGCCGAAATAGATAAATGTCCCGTCGGAGGCAAGCCCCGAAGCTTTGCCGGGAATGTCGTAAGTAGCAAGTATTGTCCAGTCTTTTGCCGTCTGTGAATAAAGATTGCCGGCAAAGATCATAATTAGGAAAAATGTTGCAGCCTGTAGTGTTTTAAATATCCGTTCCATAATCTTATGATTTATCAATATTGTTTTTAACCGCTTAATTTTATACAACTTGTTAATAAAAATAACACCACTAAATTACTAAAAAAATGTAATTTTGAACACTTTTTAAATAAAAAATTTACCGCAATGGAGAATTTTATTGTATCTGCAAGGAAATACAGACCACAGACCTTTGATAGTGTTGTGGGGCAACAGTCAATAACCAATACGCTTAAGAATGCCATCCTGAACAACCATCTTGCTCAGGCTTTTCTTTTTTGTGGTCCGAGGGGGGTAGGTAAGACAACCTGTGCACGTATTTTTGCAAAAACAATAAACTGTGAAAATATTTCTCCCAACGGGGAAGCCTGCGACAAATGCGAGTCCTGCGTGTCGTTTAACGAGTCCGCATCTTTCAATATTCACGAACTTGATGCCGCATCCAATAATTCCGTTGACGACATAAGAAGCCTTGTTGACCAGGTGAGGATACCTCCTCAGGTGGGTAAATATAAAGTTTATATCATTGATGAGGTTCATATGCTTTCGCAGGCCGCTTTCAATGCCTTTCTGAAAACGCTGGAGGAGCCTCCCGCCTATGCAAAATTCATACTTGCAACCACCGAAAAGCATAAAATCATACCCACTATCCTTTCACGTTGCCAGATATATGATTTTAAAAGAATAACGGTTGATGATATCGCCGGACACCTTGAGTATGTTGCCGGACGTGAGGGTGTGCAAGCCGAACCGGATGCCCTGCACATAATTGCCCAAAAAGCCGACGGCGCACTCAGAGACGCACTCTCCATTTTTGATCAGATAGTCAGTTTCGGCGGAAAGCATATCACCTATAAAAAGGTTATCGAAAACCTCAATGTGCTTGATTATGATTATTATTTCAAAATTACGGATGCCGTTGTAAACGGTAATGTGAGTGATACTTTGCTGATAATTAACGAGATAATAGATAACGGCTTCGACGGACAACATTTTGTGATCGGATTTGGAGAGCATCTGCGTAATCTGCTTGTTTGCAAAGACGAAGCAACTATACAATTGCTTGAAGTTGGTGCCAATATAAAAAATAAATATAAGGAACAGGCGAGGATTTGCTCCGTGGATTTTCTGATAAAGGCTTTGGATTTGAACACAAAATGTGATGTGAACTATAAAGTGAGCAACAATAAGAGACTTCTCGTGGAATTGGCCTTGATGCAGATGTGTTCGCTTACAAATGCTCCGCAGACATCGAAGAGTGAACCGGCACTGCCTGCCGCAAAAAAAACAGAGCCGGCACAATATAAACCTGTGCAGCCTAAGCCGGAAACAGCTGTGAAGGAGTCTGAGCCGCAGCCCGTTGCAAAAAAGAAAATCGTCACACCAACCGATTACCCGGGAACAATATCAATTTCGCAACCTTCCGCTGATGAAAAGAAAAAGGAGGAGACTCCCGAAGATTTGAGCAATAAACCTGCCGATGAGTTTTCAGCTGAAAAATTCGATAGTGTCTGGAAAAACTACCTGAAGTCGGTTGAAAATGATAAAAACTTCTATGCTACATTGTCAAAGCGGAAACCTGAAATCAACGACAATATAATCGTACTGACGGTGGATAACAAGGTGCAGTCCGGTCTTATTAAGGAGCGGAAACCGGAAATATTGGATTTCCTCAGAGATAAACTGAACAATTACCGGATACAAATAGAGCCAAAAGTTGTTGAAAGTACTGCGACTGATAAACCCTATACCTCCCAGGATAAATATAATAAGATGGCGGAAAAAAATCCGGCTCTGAAAAATCTCAAGGATCAGTTGTCGCTGGAGATTGATTATTAATGAGGCTGATTGCCGTTCTGACAAATATTTTTGGCAGAAAACCGGGATTATATAAAAAGAGAGAAAAAGAAATATTATTTATGCCGGAATTAGCATAAACTGCTTAAGCGGTAAAATATTTGTTGTCATGTCAAAAATCTAAAATAATTATGAAAAAAGCCAAACACAGGTTAAGCTCATTTTTGGGGATGCCGATAGATTCTGCTACTGTTTTTAAACCTGTTTATTTTCTTTTTATTAACGCTGACGGTAAGGATGCCGGCAACGCAATATTCATAGACTTTAATTTAATTTATAAAATGAATGAAGAGGAACGTGTAAATTTTCTTGCTCACGAATTTTTTCACAATCTCAGGGAGAAATATGAGAATCATGGTTTTAATTATACATGTGATATGAATTATACTCTTGATATGATTCAAAATGAGGGTGTTGCAGATATGATTGATAAGGCCGGAGGATATGAAAAGTATTATTCCGAAACTATGGAATTGCCCGAATTAGCTGAAATTATGGTTGCTTTGTATGGTCAGGCACCGGAAGACTTGGGTAAACTGCAAAATGTGATTGTGAAATACTCAAAAGATGAGATAACCGAGAAGGAAATGGTGGATACGATAATTGAACTCGTAAAGATTAACGGGCATCCTATTGGATTTTTTATGGCAAACCAAATAACAAAAGCAGGTTATAAAAATGAAATGATTGAAACTTTCTACAATCCTTATAAGTTTTATAGTCTGTATAATAAAGCAGCCAAAGAGCAAGGTGGTTTTCGGTTGAGTGATGAATTTATGGACTATTTAAAAGAAATAACAAAGGGATACTATCATTAGATTTATGTTGCGCTGTTATCACTGTTTCCGGCAACTTTCCGACATAAAAAATAAGTCGGGAAGTTCCGTAAGAACACAATCTTAATTCACATAACTCGTTTCCTGGAAAGTATTTAAACGCGTTTTGCTCTCGGGCAGTTAAGATTAACGATTTTACCTTCTTATAAAATTATGAGGATAATCGGGCAAACGATTCTGAAAAGTTAAAACGGCTTCTTTTTTTATCACACCATTATCGGTGTTAATAGCCTTTTTAATTGTTGTATTGTTCATCCAACTGTCATGACCTTCCAAAATTGTTCGTAAATAAACAATCAGAGCTGCCGATATTGACCTTGAAGCACTCTCCCATAAGTAACTTGGCGTATGATCAACCGCATAATAGTCAATCTTATTGACAAGCAGAATTGGGTTTTTAAAAGTTGTGGGTTTGGCAAAACGGAATAATGACTGATTGAAATCAAAAATTGTATAAACCGGTGGCAAAGATACTCTATTTTTCTAAGAAAGGCATACAACAGGAAATTAAATTTGTCAATTTTGGTTGCTACATTATAAAATGTGAGTACTTTTGCAAACTTTTTTATGGTAATAATGTTTATTTTGAAATTAAATTTATGGAAACTCAATTAGTTGATAAGAATCCGGCTTATAAAATAGCCGACATAAACCTTGCCGAATGGGGCAGGAAGGAAATTGAAATAGCCGAGAAAGAGATGCCCGGCCTGATGTCCGTCAGAAAAAAATATGCGGCTGAGAAGCCTTTGAAAGGTGCAAGGATTACCGGCTCACTGCATATGACGATACAGACGGCTGTTTTAATAGAAACACTTGTTGAACTTGGTGCCGATGTTAGGTGGGCAAGTTGTAACATCTTTTCTACTCAGGATCACGCTGCAGCAGCCATTGCCGAACGCGGAATCCCCGTTTTTGCCTGGAAAGGAGAAACCCTTGACGATTACTGGTGGTGTACAAACCAGGCTCTTACATTCCCCGACGGTAACGGTCCCGATATGATTGTTGATGACGGTGGTGATGCCACTTTGCTTATGCATAAAGGAGCTGAAATTGAAGCAAACCCCGATCTTCTGAATCAGGAGACAAACAGTGATGAAGAGGCGGCTTTAATGCGTCAGTTGCAGGCAACTTATGTTGAAGATAAAACAAAATGGCAAAGAGCGGTCGAAAAACTCAGGGGAATTTCCGAAGAGACAACAACAGGTGTCCACCGTCTTTATCAAATGATGGAAGCGGGAAAACTAAAAGCTCCTGCAATCAATGTTAACGATTCCGTTACAAAATCGAAATTCGATAATTTGTATGGTTGCCGCGAGTCTCTTGCCGATGGAATTAAAAGGGCTACCGATGTTATGATTGCCGGAAAAGTGGTTGTGGTTGCCGGTTACGGTGATGTAGGTAAAGGAAGTGCAAAATCAATGAAAGGGTACGGTGCAAGAATTATTGTAACTGAAATTGACCCCATCAACGCATTGCAGGCTGCCATGGAAGGCTTTGAAGTTATGACGATGGAAGAAGCTGTAAAGGAAGGAAATATCTTTGTCACAACAACAGGAAATAAAGATGTCATCACGGTTGAGCATATGAAAGCTATGAAAGATCAGGCTATTGTGTGTAATATAGGTCACTTTGATAACGAAATTCAGGTTGAGCCTTTGAATAATGAGCCCGGTGTTAAAAAGGTCAATATTAAACCTCAGGTTGATAAATATATTTTTCCCGACGGACACGAAATATTTCTTTTGGCGGAAGGACGTCTTGTTAATCTCGGTTGTGCCACGGGTCATCCCTCATTCGTGATGAGCAACTCTTTCACCAATCAAACACTTGCACAAATGGAGTTGTGGCGGAAAGATTTTGAAATTGGTGTTTACCGCCTTCCGAAGCGCCTTGACGAGGAAGTAGCACGCCTGCATCTCGAGCAAATTGGAGTGAAACTCACAAAACTTACCAAAGAACAAGCCGAATATCTCGGTGTTCCCGTTGAAGGGCCTTATAAGCCTGACCATTACAGGTATTAAACAAAAAAGGACGCATTTACGCGTCCTTTTTTGTTGTGGAGTTGTTTTCTACTTGATTACTATTTTGCCTGAAATCATCAGTTTCTCTCCTGATAACCGGTAATAGTATACTCCGGCAGGAAATTTTCTTATGACTTTAAAATTGGTTTTACCTTTTTTTGTGAATTTTTTCATAGTAAACTCCGTTTGTCCCGTTGAATTGAAAAGTGTTAACCGAACATCAGAGTTTACCGGTGAAGTGAACTCAAAAACAATAAAATCCGTTGCAGGATTGGGATAAACCTTAGCCGTTGAAGTAGTTATGGTTTCAATCATTCCGGTCATCACTACAGTTGTGAATGACCATATTTCAGACCAATCACTGTCTCCCGCACTGTTTGTTGCCATCACTCTCCAGTAATAGGTTGTATTGTATTCCGGCAAAGTATAGTCGAAACTTGTTGCTGTCAGGCCGCTTTCCTCTGTGACAATATTTGTAAATGCATCATCTTCTGCAATCTGAATGGTATATGTGTCGGCATCCTGCGCAACTTCCCAAACGAAAGTTGTATCAATTGAAATTCCCGATGCACCGTTTTCGGGAGAAAGAAGAACAGGTTGTGACGGCAGAGGAGTTTCCTCAATGTAATTTTGGGCATATATCTTCAATCCGTCTGATTTGTCTTCAATAAAAACTGCAACCGATTGACCGCCGGCAGGTTTTGTGAGTTGCGTTCTCTTTTTATTTGCCGGATATGTTGCCATAGGCTTTGTCTCGTCAGGCCAAACAAAATCACCGTTCTCATCAAGTAAAAGTACGGCTAACGTAGTGGGGGTCACACCATTGTCAACACCTGTTTTCAGTAAAAAGAAGGGTCCATCATCCATAAGAAACAGGTCACTTGCATGCACTTTATCGTCATCACCGATTGCATATATCATTTTAGCATTATCCGTAAGAAGTCTTGCTCCTGATATTTTATCGAATTTTTGGACATATTCCCCGAATTGTGTCTGATTGGGATTGCTATACTTACATATTGACCATATATACTGTGAGCCGGGGGAAAATGCGATTCTCGTATCCATTTCAAAATCGGTTTCATTTATATCGAAGTCGGAACCGTTTATTCCCCAGGGCAGTGTCCCGTCAGGGTTTATACGTTGCAGGTAGGAATCGAATCTGTTTGAGTGTGCTCCTTTATATCCGAAATAAACCGTATCTGCGTCCTGAACTCCGCTGTATTCGGTATTATAAACCGTTGAGGTATTGGATAGCTGAACGGGTGACGACCAAACGGGTTCGCCTGTGCCGTCAAATCTTTGTATATAAACAGTGGAATTTATACCATAGTTATATGTATGGATGATCATCATAAAGTCGCCGTTTGACATCTCAAATAAATTTCCCGGTGAGGTTTTAGACGAGCCTATAGTGACCGGCTGTGCCGTACTCCAAACCGCATTGCCGTTGCTGTCATATTTTTGCATATTTATCTCTGTACCTGCATTCCAGGCAACTATGGCATCTCCAGTTTGTAAAGGAAGAACGGTTGTCATAAAGCCTGTCCCGAACGTTATTCCGTTATCTCCCCACAACTTGGTTCCCGAAGTGTTTATTTTATATGCGTGGCCGGAATAATCACTCGTAGCAGTAACACCTACATATAAATTATCCTGCTCATCAACCGTCAGAGACATAATGGCTGTCCATGTACTCATCTGAAGAGTGTTGTCAAGCAGCATTCCGTCATCACCAAACTGTCTTACTCCCGATGCATCAAGCAGTTGAACCCTGAGTTCATAGTTTGCCGGTGCTCCGACGGATTTCCAAAATACAACATAGGTCTCTCCGTTCGAAGTGCCTGCCGCTTTCATATCTTCACTTTCGGAATTGGCAACAAGAGTATTAACGGCAGGGTCATTTGTCCATTGGCCGTAAGTTATTACGGATGCCAGTAACGCAATTAATAATGTTAGTCTTTTCATAATCATAATTTTTTAGTGTTATTAATGTTTTTATTTAATTCTACAATTATCTTTTTCAATGCTTTTTTTCTGATTTCCATCTCCTTCAACTGCCGGTTCAAATCATTTTCCTTTTTATCTTTGAGCTTCATTTTTTATTTTTTGTTTGTGTGCGGCAAAATTAAACCGTTGAACGGGGACTACATATTTATTTACCCTTTACAAATCCCTCAAAGCATAAAATCCACCCACTCAAAAACACTCATGTTTACTTAAAAGGTTGAACAATAGTATGTTGTGTGGTTTAGGTTGTTTAAAGTCAAAAGAATATAATTTAAAACAATTTCGTTTAAAAAAATGTAGATTTATTATAAAACAAACTTATGCTTAATTATGTATTGAGAGAATTCAGATAAACAACAAGTTCCGTTTTTGTATTGGTAAGACCCAGTTTTTTTCTCAAACGTGTTCTTGCATTTTCAACCGATTTGAATGATTGACCCGTGATCCGGGAAATTTCTTTTGATGTTAGGTTAAGTTTTAGAAGAGCACATAGTCGCCGGTCGCCTGCTGTCAGATCAGGATGTTTTTTGTTAAGATTCCTGAAGAAAGTTTCGTGAACCTGTTCAAAACTCACCTCAAACTCTTTCCAGATATTTGTGTTCATCTCTTTTCCCAAACGTTTTGAAATAAAATCAATGGCATTCTGAGTCTCTTTTTTAGCGGCTTTCAGTTTTATCTCCTTCAGGTCTTCCAAAATTCCCTGTATTATCTCGGTACGGTGTATCTCTGTCATTGCTTTGGCTATCAGAGAATTGTTTTTTAGTTCTAGTGTTGCATTCAACTCTTTTCTTTTTGCTTCAATAAGTTTTTTTTCCAATCTGATCTTTGAAAGTCTGCTCTTATATCTCAAAAGGATAATCAGTAAGATCAATAACCCTGAAACAAGGCTTAATCCTATTATAATGTACACAAATCTTTTTCTGTTCTCTTTTAGTGTCCGCAGGTGGTTTTTTACTTTGTATTCTTGTTCCAGCTTAAGGCGTTCCACATTAACGGCTTTTTCTTCCACATTGATACTGTCCCTGATAACATCGTATATGTCGAAATATTTTGCCGCATTTTTATAATCACCCATTGCAAGGTAAGATTTGTAAAGTGTGCGTACTATATCCTGATACGTGAAATTGATAGTGTCCCGATTCAGTAATTCAATGGCCTTATTAGCATAATGAATTGCAGAGTCATATTGGGTGCTTTTTAAAAAATACTCGGATGATAATTGATAAATCAAGCACTTTGAATCTTTATCCAGTTTTTTGTTTGTTAAGGCAATAGCTTTGTCAAAGTATAGCGTAGCTTTTTCAGGTTTCTCCTTGATGAAATAAACGCGTCCCAGATTTGTATAGAGATATGCGTTCAGCTTGTTATTGTTCAGGGTTTTGGCTATGTCAAGTGATTTCAGGTAATAAGTCTCAGCTGAATCGGGATTTTGGTTAAGGTATAGAGTACCGATATTATTAAGAATCTTAACAAGTGATACAGGGTCATCTTGCTTTTCCTGCCATTCATAAACTTTTTTAAAATGATGTAATGCCTTGTCCTTATTATTCAATCGTGCATAGATGATGGCCAGGTCATTTTCAAGTTTATTGAGTTGATTTTTATCGCCTGTGCGGCTGTAATAGTCGTAAGCCTTTTGATAATATTCCAAAGCAACATCCAGCACATCCTTGTCATAATAGATGTCGGCAGCCGTCATCCAGAACCTTGCCAGTATTTCAGGTGAGCCGGATGCTGTTGCCTCCCTTTCCGAAAATTCCAGATAGTGAAGCGTGCGCTCCCAATCATTATCTTTCAGTGCCAGGGCAATCCTGTTGCTTATTTCCGACCTCTCAGCCCCGCTTTCAACTATTGTCAGGCTGTCAATTAGCTGACTGACACTGTCTTGAGATTGTGCCGAAATACTTACATTTATTATAAGGAAAACCGCTATGACGATCTTTGACATTTTTAAAAGTAATTTTTTATGCAATAAAGAAACGCAATTTTTTTGATATTGTGCAAATTATTATAGAATTATATTTCTTTTTTACCGTCCGGCTGTATAATTCAAAGGAATATTTGTATAAATCAATAAAGTACTTATTTTTGTGCCTAATTAAGTCTTAATATGAGAATAATAATAATCAACGGTCCCAACCTCAACCTCCTTGGAAAACGGGAGACTTCAATTTACGGGTATATTTCTTTTGAGGAATATCTGAAAGAACTAAAAAATGGATTTTCCGATATGATAATTGAATATTATCAAAGTAATGTGGAGGGAGAGATTATAAACAAACTGCACGAGACCGGTTTTTCCTATGACGGTATTATTTTAAATGCCGGTGGTTATACACATACTTCCGTGGCTATTGCCGATGCAGTAAAATCAATTGAGACACCTGTGGTTGAGGTGCATATCTCCAATATTTTTGCCAGGGAAGATTATCGTCATATATCACTCATTGCTCCGGGGGCAAAAGGTTCCGTAATAGGTTTCGGACTTGATTCATACCGGCTTGCACTGATGAGTTTTGAGGTATAAAGGTTTATGAAAACTTAGTCTCGTCAAGTTCTTCAAATTTTTTCTTTCCTTTCAAAAAGTGTTCGAATGCAATATTTTTTTGATATATTTTTGAAACCGCTTTGTGTTTGGTATTTTTTCTTTCTTTCAAAAGTGCGGGAATCAAAGCATAAAATGCCCAGTGTGCTTTTGCAACTGCAAAAAGGTTTTTAAAACCGCCGTCAATCAGGAACTTAAGAGCTGCCGCACCGTCAAGGAACAGACGTGCAATAAACACCTTCGGCAATCTGTCGTCAGGCAGGTTTTTAAACATCATAATGCTATTGTTGCGCATATTCAGATAGGTTTTTCTCCACGATTGTTTCGGCAGTGTACCTCCACCCACGTGATAAACGGTTGATTTGCCGCAATACATTATCTTATATCCCTTAGTTTTGGCTCTCCAGCAAAAATCAATTTCTTCCATATGAGCAAAAAATCTTTCATCAAGTCCTCCGAGTTTATGAAAAATATCAGCTCTCACAAACATACAGGCACCGGTTGCCCAGAAGATTTCTTTTATGTCATCAAATTGACCTGTATCGGTCTCCAGCGACTGAAATATTCTGCCGCGGCAAAAGGGATAGCCGTATTTATCAATAAAGCCTCCTGCCGCTCCGGCATATTCAAACTTTTCCCTTTCGAAAAAAGAACGTAGCTTAGGCTGTGCCGCTACCACGGTTTCATCGCTCTCCATAAGTTCAATGACGGGTTTTACCCAGCCGGGAGTTACTTCAATATCTGAATTGAGCAGTACATAATATTTTGCTTCCACCTGCGAAAGTGCATCGTTATACCCTTTGGCAAAGCCGCCGTTGGTCTTATTTTTTATTATTCTTATTTCCGGAAAGTTTTTTTTCAGGAACTCGACAGAGTCATCTGACGAATCATTGTCGGCAATTATTACCTCAGCATCATTACCGGTATTGGCGATAACTCCGGGCAGAAAATCTTCGAGGAATTTCCGCCCGTTCCAGTTTAAAATGACTACTGCTGTTTTTACCGGCATTTTGTATAACTGTTAATTGTTAAAAACGCGATAAAATTAGATAAATAATTGAGGCTGACAAAAAAGGTTTTGATAAAAAATGAAATTTATCACTAAATGTTTCTTCCGTTTCCGTTTTTTATATCCTTCCTTTCAACTTTATATTATCTTTGCGCCAATTTTAAAAATCCTTTCATCATGAGTTTTGAAAATGAAAAATTTACCGGTACAGGCCTCACATATGACGATGTTCTGCTTGTACCGTCATACAGTGAAGTACTTCCGCGTGAGGTTGATATTTCAACAATTTTCACAAGAAATATTAAAATAAATATTCCCATTGTCTCTGCTGCAATGGATACTGTAACCGAGCATTTTATGGCTATTGCAATGGCACAGGAGGGAGGAATAGGAGTACTTCACAAAAATATGAGTATCGAAAGTCAGGCAAATGAAGTCAGAAAGGTGAAACGGGCTGAAAACGGAATGATAATAAATCCTATTACACTTCGTAAGGAGGCTTATGTGAAAGATGCACTCGATATAATGAAGGAATACAAGATTGGAGGCATTCCCGTTGTGGATGGAGATAATAAACTTGTCGGAATTGTGACAAACCGCGATCTTCGTTTTGAGCGCAATCATGGGAAGCCGGTGGTGGATGTTATGACGAGTGAGAATTTGATAACTACAACCGAATTTACCGATTTTGAACAGGCTGCCGATATTTTGCAGGAGCATAAGATTGAGAAGTTGCCTGTTGTGGATGATGATTTTAAGCTTGTGGGATTGATAACCTACAAGGACATTATAAAAATTAAGGAAAGGCCAAATGCCTGTAAGGATGAACGCGGTAGGTTACGTGTTGCTGCTGCTGTAGGCGTGTCGGGTGATACAACGGAGAGAGTTGATGCTCTCGTTGATGCAGGTGTTGATGCAATTGTCGTTGATACGGCCCACGGTCATTCGCGTGGAGTAATGCAAATGGCTAAGATTATTAAGAAGGCTTACCCTCAGGTTGATCTGATTGTTGGGAATATAGGCACGCGTGAAGCAGCCAAAGACCTTGCGAAGCTTGGCGTTGACGCGGTTAAGGTTGGAATTGGACCAGGCTCCATTTGTACCACGAGAATTATCGCAGGTATAGGAGTGCCGCAGCTCACAGCCGTTTATGAGGTGGCACAAGGACTGAAAGGTACCGGAATTCCGGTTATTGCAGACGGAGGAATACGTTACACCGGAGATATTGTTAAAGCCCTTGCTGCCGGTGCTCATACGGTTATGGCAGGCTCCCTGTTTGCCGGAGTCAGTGAATCACCCGGCGAAACAATTATTTTTGAAGGAAGGAAATATAAGACATATCGCGGAATGGGGTCGGTAGAAGCAATGCAGAAAGGTTCCAAAGACCGCTATTTTCAGGATGTGGAGGATGATATT